>JAUYOW010000237.1 GCA_030697825.1 Gemmatimonadales bacterium
CCGCAGGTACTCTTCCATGGACGTCGTCAGCGCCAGTGCCGCGAGCACCATCAGCCCCGAGATCCAATAGGGCGACCCCCGGCCGAAACGGTCCATCAGGACGCCCGCAGAAACCGGGAACGCCACCCGCGAAATCCCACCGAAAGTCTGCTGGACGCCCATGAAGAGCCCGCGCTCGTTGCTGGACACGACCTGCGAGAGCAGTCCCGTCACGCAGGGGAAGATGAACGCCGTTCCGATGGGCATGAGCGTGAGCGAGAGCCACAGCACCGGGTAGGAATGCACCACGGATGTCGTGACGAGTCCTGCCGCCAGCAGGACCAGGCCTAGCCGGCAGAGCCTGGCCTCGCCCAGCCAGTCCACCATCCGCCCCAGGATCCCGGCCCGCACTATCACCCCCATTCCGCCGAGGTACATCACGAAGTAGCCGATGTTCGCTTCGGTGACGCCCAGCCGCTCGGACATGAGGAGTGGGACGATGGGCACAGTCCCGTAGAACGCGCCGATGGCCACCGTGTAGATCCAGATGAGGCGCGGCGCGGGCTCCCCGGAGTGCGCGATCACGTGCCAGATCGCCTCCCGTCCGGAGCGCGGCGGCTTCTGGACCGTGAGCGAGGCCGACGAGCGCCGCAGCTCGCGCGACTCTCGCAGGAACCGCCACGCGAACACGCTCACCAGAACGCAGAGCGCCGCGGAAGCAAGGCCGGGGGCCATCTGTCCCCACAGCCTCGCCAGGAACGAGCCCAGCGCTGGCCCGGTCACCGCGCCGAGGCTCGTCACCGCGGAGAGCCACCCCAGACTCTTGGCCCGGTCCTCGGGCGCGCTCGCGTCGGCGACATACGCTTGCACCACGCCGATCGTCCCGCCGCCGAGGCCCTGGATGACGCGCGAGAGGAGCAGCATCCAGAGCGAGCCCGCGAAGGCGAAGACGACGTACGCCGCCGCTGAGATCCACAACCCGGTCAGGATGGCGGGCCGGCGCCCGCGCTGGTCCGACAACCTCCCCCAAAGTGGAGCGCTGACCAGCTGGGCCACGGAGAACGCCGAGATGAGCACTCCCACCACGAACGCATCGGCGCCGAAATGAGTGGCGTAGAACGGCAGCAGCGGGAGGAGCATCACCAGCCCCACCATGTCCACGAACGCCACGACCATCAGGATGAACAGCTTCGCCATCAGAGCCTCATTCTGCGGCCGGTGAACGACCCACGCGCAGATGCAGGGGCCAGCGCAGCGAGCGGCGCGCCGATGGATCGCCCCAACCGGGGATCAGAGCAGCCTCGACGTCGTCCACCGGATCCCGGCCGTGCGCTTCGACGTACCGCTGGGTCGCGGACCACGTCCGCAGGTAGCCCGAGAACTCATGCAGGTTCGGGTTCATCTCGAGCCAGAGGGTCGGAGCCTCGAGATCGGGGAAGGGGAAGGCGATCGAACGATAGCCGTCCTGGGTGAATCGCCGCTCCGGTGGCCAGTAATCGTGTACGGTCCCCGCATAGTAATCCTGGAGCACGCGATCGAGCGCGGGGTCGTCGAGCCGCGGGTCCACGTAGCACCATGCGGCGAGCACGCCGCCGGGGCGCAGCACCCGGCGCGTCTCGCGGAAGAACGCTTCGAAGTCGAACCAGTGAAGCGCCTGGGCGGCCGTGACTAGATCCACCGAACGCTCCGCGAGCCCGCTGTCCCGTTCCCGGGCGATCCGGTACTCCACCTTGGGGTGCGGCGACGCGTGCGCGATCTGCTCGGCGCTCGGATCGGTCGCGACCACCCGCTCGAACCGCTCGGCGAGGCCCGTCGCGGCCTGGCCGTTGCCGGTCCCACAGTCCCAGGCCAGCTCCCGCCCCGGCGCCAGCCCGGCCAGATAATCGAACAGTGCCGCGGGATAGCGCGGCCGGAACGCCGCATAACCCGGCGCGCGCTTCGAGAAGTGGTCTTTGAATCCGGGAGTCACCGCTCGGCAATATGCCGGGCACGGCGCCGTTGCGGGAGGGAGCGGCGGGTGTGATGATAGGCGAATGCGCAAGGCGGTGTTCGTGCTGACGTTCGCGCCGATTCGGAACCACGGGCAGACCGGTGCCGCCCCCAACTTCATCGAGCTGCACCCGGTCCTCTCGATCCAATTCCGCTAGCCGCTCATCCGACTCAGGGCGTCCGACGCGTTTGCGCACCCGGGTCTACGGCGAGTCTCACGGCCGC
>JAUYOW010000238.1 GCA_030697825.1 Gemmatimonadales bacterium
CACCGACATCAACAACCTCGACGACATGGTCCCGTCGCCCGACGGCCGTCGCGTGGCCTACAGCCAGATGGGTACTGACGGCGCGCTGTACCTGCGCGATCTCGCCTCCGGCGCGGTGGAGCTGCTCGCTCCCGGCCTGCCGGCGGCCTGGAACTGGTCGCCCGTGTGGTCGCCGGACGGGAGGCGACTGGCCTACTATGCCGGAGACCAGCAGACACGCGGGCAGTTCATCAAGATCATGGACGTCGCATCCCATCAGGTGGTGGCCACCTTCCCGGTGGACGTGCCCCGGTGGAGACTGGCGGACTGGTCCCGCGATGGCCGGTATCTCCTCTCCCGCCGCCCGGCACCGACCAGGTCCGGCCCCGCCTCGCTGGTGCTGATCGCGGTCGGCAGCGGCACGATGACCACGCTGGTGGACACGGTCGCGCGATGGCCGAAGGCGTCGTTCTCCCCGGACGGCCGCTTCGTGACGTACACCGCAGGCCAGGGCGAGAGCACGAATGTCTTCGTGCAGGCTGTGGCCGGCGGTGAGCGCCGGCAGATCACCGACGCGCCCGGCAGCGGCTTCTCGGTGTGGTCCCCCGACGGGCGCGCCATCGCGTACCGGCGCGCGAACGGCATCTGGGTGGTGCCGGTGCTCAACGGGGCCGTCAACGGCACGCCGCGACTCGCGTACGCGAACGAGGCCGGACACCCCACCGCGTGGACCGAGGCGGGTGGGCTCTACCTCGTCGCGTACAACTCGGAATCTGTCCCGTACCAGATCGCGGTGGATTCGGCTACCGGCCAGCCGGGAGCGGCAGGTGCTCAGGAAGTCCGGGGTCACCCGGACGGATTGTCCCAGTTCGCGTGGTCGCCCGACATGCGGCGGATCGCCTACGCCGGGATGGGGGAGATCACGATCTACGCGGCGGACCGCCAGACCCTGACGCGGTACGAGGTGAGTGCGCAAGGGATCGCGTGGGATCTGTGGTGGTCCGCGGACGGACGCGAGGTCCTGTCGGCGCCCGACGTGCGTTCCCGGCCCGGGACGGTGCTGGCGCTCGACCCGAGCACGGGCCGCGTGCGGGAGCCTTTCCCACCGGTCGCGTCCGTGGGCTCGATCTCGCTCAGTGCCGACGGCCGCCGGGTCGTGTTCAGGCGGAGGGCGGCGGACCCGAATGCGAGCGAGCTGGTCGTCGCCGAGGCCGGCCGCACCGACGGCCCGGTGGTGGCCGCTCCGGCCGACGCCGAAGGGGCACCGCTCAGCAACTGGGTGCGGCCGCGGTTCTCCCCGCGGGGCGACCGGGTGCTGTACGGCCGTCAGGCCGATCTCGTCACCGGGCAGGCCAGCCCGCGGGCCGGTGCCCTCTGGGTCGTTGGAAGCGACGGCTCCGGTGCGCGGCGGATCGGCGCGGTTCCGCTGATCTGGAGCGCCGTGTGGGATCCGAGCGCCCGATTCATCGCCTATACGGGGTCCGACCGTGGTCGCGCCGTGCTGCGCGTCGTGGACGTGGCGACCGGCGTCGAGCACGACGTGGCGCTGCCCAACCCTGGTGCGGACCTGGTGAGGGTCACCGACTGGTCGCCGGACGGGACGCACATCGGCATCGTCAGCGGCGAGGCGCGGTGGGAGTACTGGGTGGTGCAGGGCTTGCTGGAGGACGCACGCTAGGAGCCGCCCGCTCGACTCCGACCCGGAGCGACCCATGAATCGGCCTCGCGGTAGCAGGACCGTTGGCGGCCTCGTGGCCGCCGTCATCACGGGAAGCGCGTCGGGCGGGTGGATGCCGCACCCGCCCCACGGCGATCAGGCAGCGCCGGACTCCGTGGTCGTCGTCGTGCACGAGGGGACCAGGCTCGCCTTCGACCTCTCGCGCGACGGCCGCACCATAGTCTTCGATGTGTTGGGTCAGCTGTGGCTCATGCCCGCGGACGGGGGAACGGCCGTGCCGCTGACCGACGCGGTGCGGGACACCAGCGAGGACCAGGGCCCGGTCTTCTCGCCCGACGGCCGGTGGGTGGCGTTCCGCGCGGACCGTCCGGGGGGAGCAGGGCTGTTCGTCGTCTCGCGCGACGGCGGGCCGCCGCGCCGGCTGACGACCGACTCCGGGCCGGTAAGCACGCAGGGTCCGGTCTGGTCCCCAGACGGAAGGCACCTAGCCTACGTCCGGAACCGCTATCGGCAGGGGCAGTGGGACCTCCTGGTGCTCGACGTCGCTACCGGCGCTGAGCGCGCCGTCGCGGTGGAGAGCCTCCCGAGGGGCACCCAACGCATCCCGGAGCTGGCCTGGTCGCGTGACGGCGCCAGGCTGCTGTTCTCGGGGCCGGGCGTCCCCACGCGGCGGGGCGGGCGGTTATTCGAGGTGCCGGCGGAGGGTGGTGTCGCGCGCGCGCTCGCCGGCGACCTGTACGGCCGCACGCCCGAGCCGGCGCCCGACGGCCGGCGGCTCGCGTTCTTCGCCGACGACTCGTCGGGCCGATACCAGCTTTGGGTCGCGGACTCCGCCCTCGTCGCCAGGCGGGTGACCTCCCAGGCGGACGTGACGCCGCTCGGCGCGCGATGGACGCCGGACGGGAACGCGCTGGTCTATCACGCCGACGGGAGACTGTGGCTGGTGCCGGCCGCGGGCGGACGTCCGCGGGAGATCCCGTTCACGGTGCGGCTGGCCATCCGTCGCAGGATCGTACGCATAACGGGGCAGCGGTTCGCCGAACCGGGGAGCGCGGTTCGCGCCCACGGCTTCGCCGGCCTCGCGCTGTCGCCCTCGGGCCGACGGATCGCGATGCTCGCGCTCGACACGCTGTGGGTATTCGACGTGGGGGCGCGCCCGCGCAGGGTCGGCCCGGTGCCGCCGACTGCGGACGGGCTGACGTGGTCGCCCGACGAGCGCGAGGTGGCCTGGAGCGCCGGCGCCGGCGGCGCCGAAGATCTCTTCGCCACCGCGGTCGCCTCGGGAACGACCCGCCGCCTCACCGCCCTGGAGGGAGCCGAGACCCGGCCGGCCTTCTCGCCCGACGGGGAGCTCCTCGCCTTCGTGCACTGGATCGCCCCCACGACGCCCGCCTTTCGGGCCACGCTGCGCGTCGCGCCTGCGCGCGGCGTGCCGATCACCGCAGTCGAGTCGACACAGACGCTCGCTCAGGGGTACCCGTGGTGGGGGTTCTTCGGCCTGGGGCAGGAGCAGCCGTTGTGGAGTCCGGACTCGCGTGCGGTCCTGGCGTACGGCAAGCTGAGGTTCCTGAGCGGCGATTCGGTGCCGGTGACGCTCCCGCCGGAGCACGAGTCCCCGGCGTTCCTGCTGTGGCTCGCGGACTCGTCGCTGCGCTACGTCTACGACGAGCTGCTGTGGCGGGCCGACCTCGCGGCGCCGTTCGAGCGGGCCGGGACGCCATCGCGCGTTTCGGACGACGCGATCCTCTACCCGTCGGCGGCGCGCGACGGCAGCGTCCTCTACGTGTCGACCGACGGACTCCGGGTGCGGCGGCCGGACGGCAGCGTCGAGCGGCTCGGATGGCCGCTGGAGTATCGCGTTCAGGTTCCGCTACCGCTGCTGCTGCGTAACGTGCGGCTCGTCGCCGTGGATGCGCAGGCCGATTCGGGTCTGCACGACATCCTGCTCCGCGGCGGCCGGATCGAGCGAGTGCTTCCCGCGGGAAGCGTCGCCGCGCCGCGCGGCACGCAGGCGATCGACGGCGCCGGCCGCTGGGCCATGCCCGGACTGATCGACGTGCATGCGCACTTGTGGGACGACGCCGTCCTCCCCGGTGCGCTCTACTATGGTGTGACCACGGTCCGCGACATGGGTTCGACCGGCATCGCGCGGCTGGTGGGCCATGACGACGCCATCCGGGCCGGACTGCGCCACGGGCCGCGGATCGTGGCCGGCGGCATTCAGTTCTGGGGAGCCGGCGGGCTGTCGTCACCCGGAGCCCACGGGCCCTCTAACGATGCGGCGCGCACCAGGACGATGGAGATGCTGCGCGCCTTCGGCACCAGCTACGTCAAGATGCGCTCGTTCGGCAACTGGCAGGCCGGTGCGCGACTGGTCGAGACCGCAGCGGACCAGGGGTGGCCCGTCAGCGGACACGAGGCGACGCAACTGCCGCTGATCGCCGCGGGGATCGCGGGACAGGAGCATCTCGGTCCATCGGCAACGCGCACCGACAAGCTGATCTACGCGGACGTCGTCGAGCTGTGGCGCGCGGCGGGCATGTACAACACGCCCACGATCGCCGGCTATTCGTTGCAGGCGACCGCCTACGGCGACTCGTCGCTGCGGCGGCGGATCGAAACCGACCCGCTCGTCACCCCGTTCCTCCGGTGGTGGCACTACCGGATGGACGAGCGCACCGTGCAGTGGTATGGACCGGCCGCGGACTTCGCGCGCCGCAGCGCGGGCACCGCGTACCGGGGCGGCGTCCGGATCGTCGCCGGATCGGACAAACCACCGATCCCCTGGGCCCTGCACGTCGAGCTGGAGGAGCTGGTGGCCGCCGGGCTCCCCCCCAGGGCGGCGCTGGCGGCCGCCACCACCGAGGCGGCGCGGGTTCTGGGGGCCGAGGGGCAGCTGGGCCGACTGGCGGAAGGGGCGTTGGCGGACCTCGTCCTGCTGGACGACGATCCGCGCCAGGACATCCGCAACACCCGGCGCATCTGGATGGTCATCAAAGGCGGCGAGGTGGTGGACCGCCAATCTCTGCAACGGATGGCCGCCACGGGCGGCGTGAGCGGGGAGCTGCTGCGCGCTGCGCGGCGCTGAGGGCGTCAGGCTCTCGAAACACGCGATCACCCCTACCAGTCCACAGGCTAGGGTGATCGCGAACCCCGTGAGTAGTCAGCCGGTGTCCGTCACGGACGACGGCGACGAGGACAACTGCCGGATGCTCATACGCTCGGAGGGTGGAGCGCTCCGGGTCGGCGAGGAGGGCCGTGGCTTCCTGGAGTGCCATCCGGTCCAGCCGGGCGGCGCGATCCTGTCGCAGCTGACCCGAGAGCCGGCGGCGCTCGTCGGCGAGGCGTTTCTCGCTGAGCTCCCGCTCCTGTGCCACCATGCGCAGCCCCAGCGCCACCAGCACCACGCAGGGAAGGATGATGGCAACCAGGAAGAGCAGAACCTGCCGCCGATGAGCGTGTGCAGCCATGGCTCAGACCGAGCGCGTCCGGCCTCCAGTCTAGTAGTGGGAGCCGGGGCAGTTGTCATGCAAGTGTCATGGGCGATGAAGGGGGTCCCAGGACGACGCGCAGCCGAGACCGGCCGTCACCGCCACCCTTCGTCCAGCGCCGGCAGCTCCCGGCTTGCGTCGCGGGGCCCCGGCGCGGTATGTGTTGGGGCCCGTCCGCCGTACGGACCGTTCTGGGGGAGCACCGCCCGTGCAGCAGATCCACCTCGGCGCGATCGACTACGCCATCCTGCTCGTCTACTTCGCCTTCGTGCTCGGCATCGGCTGGGTGCTGCGGCGATACGTCAGGAGCAGCGAGGATTTCTT
>JAUYOW010000239.1 GCA_030697825.1 Gemmatimonadales bacterium
CCCCCGCCGACTCGACCGGCCCCCGTGAGCCGCGCGCGCCGCCGGTCGTCGCTCCCGGCACCCCCGGCACCCCGGGCGCCCCGGCAGGCCGAGGCACTCCCGGCGCACCGGCGGCGACTCGCGATTCGACGCCGGCCATGCGGATGCTGGCGCGGCGCCCCGCCCCGACCGACGCGCGACTGGTAGGTCTCGCGGAGCCGCTCACGCCCGACACCCGATATCTCATAGTGGTGGATGGGGCGCGCAGCCTCTCGGGCATCTCCAGCGTCGCCCGCGCCCAACTCAGCGTACCCAAGCCACGGCGCCAAACACCGGCCGGCCGCCGGGCTCCGGCGGACCCCACGCGGCCCCCAGCGGACACCCCGCGCCCGACGCGCGACACCATCCCGATGGACCGGTGACCGACCTCCGGCGCACGCTCCCATCCGTGGACCGGCTGCTCCGCGCGCCGGCTATCGCCGCACTGGGCGCGGATCAGCCCCGCGACGTCCTGGTCGCCGCGGTCCGGCGCGCCGTCGCCGACGCGCGCGAAGCATCCAAGACCGCGCCGCGGAACGACGCCGATTGGGTCGCAGCCATAGCGCGTGCCATCTCGGACGCCACGACCCCGACGCTCCGCCGCTGCATCAACGCGACCGGGGTCGTGATCCACACCAACCTCGGCCGCGCCCCGCTGGCCGATGTCGCGGTCGAGGCCATCACCGCGGCGGCGCAGGGCTACAGCACGCTCGAGTACGACGTGGGCCGCGGCCGCCGCGGCAGCCGGCACATCCACTGCGCCGACCTCCTCGTCGAGCTCACCGGTGCAGCGGCCGCGATGGTCGTGAACAACGCCGCGTCCGCGCTCCTGCTCGTGCTCGCCGCGGCGGCCGAGGGCGGCGAGGTCGTCGTCTCGCGCGGGGAGTTGATAGAGATCGGCGGCGGGTTCCGCATTCCGGAGATCATGGAGAAGAGCGGCGCGCGGCTGGTGGAAGTCGGAACGACGAACCGGACCCGGCTGGGAGACTATGAGCGCGCGCTCGGCCGCCCCGGCGCCGCGCGCGCTTCGGTCGCGGCCATTCTGAAGGTCCATCGGTCGAACTTCGCCATGATCGGGTTCACGGAAGACACGCCTGTCGATGAGCTCGTGGCGCTCGGCCGCCGGAAGAAGAAGCCGGTCCTGTACGACCTGGGCGGGGGCCTGATGGCGGATCTCTCGAATGTCGGACTCACCGGCGAGCCGACCCTGCGCGAGGCGGTGCAGAGCGGCGCCACCGCCCTTGTCGCCTCGGGCGACAAGCTGCTGGGAGGCCCGCAGGCGGGGCTGCTCGTTGGCTCGGCGTCCTTGCTCGAGCGCTGCCGGGCGCACCCGCTGGCGCGCGCCGTCCGAGCCGACAAGCTCACCTTGGCTGGTCTTGCCGCGACCCTGACGCTGTACCGCGATCCGGTCCGGGCGCGCCGCGAGGTGCCGGTGCTACGGATGCTCACGGTCGGCCGGGCCGAGCTCATGGAACGAGCGACGGCACTTCTTCCACGGCTGCCTGCCGGCGCCAACGCCGAGGTGGTCTCGACCCGCGCGGCGGTCGGGGGCGGGGCGTTCCCGGGCGTCGAGTTGGAGAGTGCCGGTGTGGCGCTCGCCTCCGCCGACGCCGGCGCGCTGGCCGCGCGGCTCCGGCGGCGCGAGACGCCTGTGGTCGGGGTCGTGGGCCGCGGGCGGGTCACGCTCGACCTCCGTACCGTACGCCCGGACGAGGAGCCTGAGCTGGCGCGCGCCCTGGCCGAAGCGATCGGGTGACCCGGATGCGCGGCGCCGTATTCCTCGATCGTGACGGGACCATCATCCATGACCCCGGCTACCTCGACGACGCGGGCCGGGTCGCCCTGCTGCCGAACGCCGCGGAGGGGCTCGGCGAGATGACCCGCGCGGGGTGGCCGCTGGTCATCGTCAGCAACCAGTCGGGGATCGCGCGCGGGCTATATGGCCCCGATTCCTTCGCAACGATCAACCGCCGCATCGAGGAGCTGCTCGCGCCGGAGCGGGTGCGGTTCCTCGCGGCCTACTTCTGCCCCCATCTGCCCGCGATCAGCGGCGCATGCCGATGCCGGAAGCCGGGCGTCGAGTTGTTCGAGCGCGCTGCCGGCGAGCACAACCTCGACCTCGCGAGGTCATGGTTCGTCGGCGACCGCGCCCGCGACGTGGAGCCTGCCCTGACGCTCGGCGGACGGGGTCTGCTGGTCGCGCACGAGGACCGGGCTGAGGACGTCCAACGCGCGGCGGGGCTTGGCGTTGCCCGGGCCGCGGATCTCCTCGCCGCAGCCTCCATTATCGGCGCCTTGGGGCCGTGACTTGCGTCACCGCCCCGGGCCGGCTTTCATGCTATTGCTGCCCCCCGCGGATGCGCATATACTCAGCGTGCGCACGCTGTCCCGCCTCATCCGTCCAACGCTTGCGGAGGCTTGCTTCCATGTCCCGTCGTCCCCTGTTCGCCGCCACGCGCCCGCTGACACTAGGTCTGGTGCTCGCGGCAGCCGCGGCGCTTCCCGCGAGAGCCCAACAACAGATCGCCATGGGGCAGATGATGAGCGGCACCCTCAGCATGGCCGATCCACTGTACTCGGATGGCACGCGCTACAAGCAGTTCATGTTCTACGGGCAGGCCGGTCAGAACATCCAGATCGACGTGGTGTCGAGCGATTTCGACGCCTTCTGCCTGTTCCTCGACCAGAACAACAACGAGCTGGCCCGCGATGACGACGGCGGCGAGGGGTTGAACGCCCGAATCACGCGCACGCTGTCCTACACCGGCATGTACAAGATCATCGTGAACTCGTACCGCTCCGGGGCGACCGGGAACTTCACCGTGTCGTTGCAGGGCTCGGGAGGCATGCCGATGCCGGTCGCGGTGCAGCCGATGCCGATGGCCAACCCGTCGGGCGTCGTCGGCGCCATCGGCGTGAACCAGCAGGTGACGGGCAACCTCACCGGCATGGACGCGCGCTGGGACGGCAAACCATTCCAGGCGTACCAGTTCTCATGCATGGCCGGCCAGTCCCTGCAAGTGGACGTGCTGTCGACGTGGGACAACTACGCCCTGGTGTTCGACCCGGTTGGCAACGTAGTGGCGCGCGACGACGACACCGGCGAAGGC
>JAUYOW010000240.1 GCA_030697825.1 Gemmatimonadales bacterium
TGCAGCCAGCGCCCCTTACACATGGACCATACCTTTAAACGAGACGACCACGGTAGAAGGCAAAATAAACATAACCCACACGGCCAATAACCAGACATATAACGAATCGGCAGGCCTTTTCAAGATAAAGGGTTCCCTTGACCTTACGGCCCCCTCTAATCCGGGCATAGTCCTGACATATAACGGCACATCGACCTACAACATCACATGGCTCACATACGGCAGCATACCCGGCGTGAGGTTAAAATACTCCACCAATAACGGCACAAGCTGGCCCTACACGATAAATAACACGACGGGCGCTAATTACACATGGCCCATCCCCGACGCGATCGGCTATAACGTCTCGGTAAAGGTCGAGGACATGAACGACACGGGCGTTAATGATACATCACAAAACACCTTCGCCATAAAGGGAAGCATCATACTCTTACAGCCGTCGAACGGCACCGAAAGCTGGGTGAACGGTTCCGTCCAACAGATACAGTGGAAGACGATCGGGACATATTCTCAAGTCCTTAAGCTCCAATACTGCAATAACTCCTCAGACCCTGTCTGGATAGATATACCCGATGAGCCCGCTCCGGGAGCCGACAACGCCACCATGATCTACAACTGGACGATACCTGACGACATAACGGCCAAGGCCAAGGTCAAGATATCTACCCAGGAAGGCAACGCCTCGATAGACGTTAACGACACATCCGATAACGCCTTCAAGATAAAGGGCGGTATCACCGTTACACAGCCAAACACCAACGTCACCTGGTACGTCGGCCAGCAAAAGCAGATAAACTGGACCTCGACAGGAACAGTGACGCCTGTCATAATAAGGTACTCCACCACAAACGGCTCGCCCTGGTACACCATAAACGCGAGCGTCACGGCAACGGCGGGACTGAACTCATACAACTGGACCGTCAACGATACAATAAGAAGCGCCCAGTGCCTCATAAACATATCGGACGCCAGGACTAACTTCACAAGCGAAGTCTTCGATGCATCCGACGTCGTCTTCAATATCTATCCGCAGATAAACGTGACGGCCCCCATAGGCGGCCAGAACGTCTCGGCGCATTCTAACAACACCCTGATAAACTGGACCACGACCGGCTCCACGATAACGAACGTCAATATAGAGTACACGACAACCGGAGGCGCGCCCTGGAGCTGGGTACAGAACGAGACCGAGGCGAACGCGACCGACATTCCCACAGGCCCAACAGGGACATATCTGTGGATGGTGCCGACATTACTCTGTAACGACAACGCCAAGATAAGGGTGACCGACGCCGCCGACAGCAACGTCTCAGGCGCCACGTCAAAGTTCAACATAGTGGGAAGTATAGACATAACTACGCCCAACGGCGGCGAGGAGTGGACCGTAGGCGCCAACAAGACCATATACTGGAAGCAGTATCCCAATATCTACGTCAACATATCCTACTCGACGGACGCCGGCGGCTCGACCTGGACGCCCATCATCGACGAGTACAACTATATAGGAAGCGACGCCAGCTTCCCCTGGCTCATAGGGAACGACACAATAACGTCCAATACAACCAGGATCGCGATAAAGCACTCCTCGAATCCCAATGTTGTCAACGACACATCAAGCGCGCCCTTCGCTATCTTAGGCTGGTTCGACATAACGGCCCCTGAGAACGGGGACCCGGTGATAGCGGAGGAGCCATACACCATAACATGGAACAATAACTCCGTAGGAGTCTCGAACGTGACACTGGAATACTCGTCCGAGAACCCGCCGGCCAACTGGAGTTATGTC
>JAUYOW010000241.1 GCA_030697825.1 Gemmatimonadales bacterium
TATCGGATCGCTTCGGCGGCGGGCGGGCGGACTACTATTGCGCCATCTCGCCGAAGTTCCGGTGGCGGGAGGAGTGGGACGGCGCCGCGATCAACGCGGTCCTGGCGCAGACGCTGGCGCAGTCGAACGGTTCGAATCTCGGCCGCGTGACGAACCTGCGGGTGAGCAAGACCTCGCCGACCGGGCGGGTGGCCGAGCTGACGGTGGAGACGACGGGCGGGGAGATCGCAGTACCGCTGGGGCGGATCCGCGAAGTGCTGAGGCCGGCTCCCGACCGGCAGCTTCCATCCAACCTGTTCCAGCTGCACGTGGAGCGGCAGGGCGGCGAGCTGGTGCGGGTGGTCGCGGCGGGCGCGGGGTACGGGCACGGCGCTGGGATGTGCCAGTTCGGGGCGGTGGGCCGGGCGCGGGCGGGGTGGGATTTCCAACGTATCCTGGCGGCGTACTACCCGGGAACGAAGGTGGAACGGATCTACTAGATGTCTACCAACGCATCTGATATCCGCATCGGGATGGTGGGCGCGGGGGCGATCGCACAGGTCGCGCACCTCCCCGTGCTGCGCAAGCTGAAGGGCGTCGAGATCGTCGCCATCTGCGACAACGACGGCGCGAAGGCGCGCGCCCTCGCTCAGCGGATGGGGATCGGCGGGGCGTACACCGACATCGAGGAGCTGCTCGAGTTCGGCAAGGTGGACGCGGTCGTCATCTGCACGCCCAACCACCTGCACGAGGCTCACGCGCTGTCGGCCCTCGCGGCGGGCGCGCACGTGGTGGTCGAGCGGCCGATCGCGCTCACGAGCGCGGGCGTGGCGCGCGTACTGAGGGCGGCCGAGAAGGCCAAGCGCAACGTCCTGGTCGCGATGAACCACCGTTTCCGGAGCGACGTGCAGGCGGTGCAGAAGTTCCTCGCCGGCGGGGAGCTGGGCGAGATCGCGACCATCCGCTGCGGCTGGCATGTCTTCCGCGCCCCTCGCCAGCAGTTGGGCTGGCGGTCGCGCCGGGCGGAGTCCGGCGGCGGGGTGATGATGGACCTCGGCCTGCCGATGCTCGACCTCGCGCTCTGGCTGGCGGGCCGGCCGCCGGTGGTCCGCGTTTCGGCGCACGTCAAGGGCACCGGGCAGGTGGACGAGATCGCCGCCGCGCACCTGTTCTGCGAGAACGGGATCTCGATCTTCTGCGACGTCTCGTGGCGCTACGTGGGCGAAGGGGAGCGCACCTGGGTGGACGTGCAGGCCTCCAAGGGCTCGGCGTCCATCTCGCCGTTCCGGGTGTTCAAGGAACTACACGGCGCGCCGGTGGACGTGACCCCGACGGGCGCGGCGAGCCGCGAGCACCAGTTCATCGCCTCATACCGCTCCGAGTGGGCATATTTCCTGGCGGGCGTGCGCGGCGAAGTGGCCCTGGTACCGCCCGAGGACCAGGTCCGCCTCCACAAGGTCATCGAGACCATCTACAAGTCGGCAGACGAGCAGCGCGACATCAAGCTGTGAGCGTCCGCGCCTTCCTGCCCACCAGACGGGAACTCATGCCGGCGGCCATCACCGCCGGTTTGTTGTTTGTCGCCTACGCGCCGTTCAGCCTGGTGCTGCCGAGCTTCGTGGCGATGGTGCCGTTCGTCTGGGCGCTGGAAGACGCACCGACGCACCGGCGCACCGACGCACAGATCGCCTGGACCGGCTACTGGTTCGGCGTACTCGCCAACGGTGTGGTGCTCTACTGGATCGTGATCGCGCTCTGGCACTTCACGCCGCTGTCGCTGGCCGGTTACCTCGCGGCGATCTTGGTGGTGCTCGCGCCCGGATGGGCGCTTGCGGCCTGGATGGTAGCGCGGGTGCGGCGGCGCACGGGGCTGCCGCTGTGGCTCGTCTTCCCGATAGTCTGGACAGCGGTGGAGTGGATCGCGGGGCACCTGGGCGACGTGCGCTTCCCGTGGCTCGGCCTCGGCACCTCGCTCACGCGTGTGCCCACCCTGGTGCAGTTCGCGGACCTGGGCGGCGCGCGGGGCGTGACGCTCTGGCTCACCTGGGCCAACGTGTTGATGGCCGGCGCGCTTCGGGGCCGCGCTTGGAAGCCGGCGGCCGCCGTGGTGGCGACCATCGCCGCCGCGCTGGGCTACGGCGGGTGGCGCGAGCGTACCCTGGTGATGCGCCCGGTGACGACGGTCGCCGTGGTCCAGCCCAACGTCGGGTTCGCCGAGAAGCGGGAGAACCGGGAGCAGGACTCGCTGGTGCTGGAGCTGCTGGCGCTCACGCGCCGCGCCGACTCGATGCCGGGCGTGGGGCTGGTCGCGTGGCCGGAGGCCGCCATCGCCGACTACTTGTTCCGGCACCCCGACTGGGAGCAGTGGATCGGCGACCTCGCGCGAACGACCCGCACACCCATCGTGACGGGCGGGCTCGACGTGGAGTGGGGAGACACGCCCACGTCGTACGAGTACTACAACGCGGCCTTCGTGTTCGATTCGACCGGCTCGAACCGCTCGCAGCCGTCCTATCGGAAGACCTACCTCGTCCCGATCGTGGAGCGCGTGCCGTTCGTCAATCCGCGCTGGTTCGGGAAGCTCGAGTACTTCGGCGGGTTCGGGCACGGGGACCGGTTCCCGGTCTATCGCATCGCCGAGGGCGGGTTCGGGATCGTGATCTGCTACGAGTCGGCGTTCGAGGACCTGGCACGCGGCTACCGGCGTGACGGCGCCGACTTCCTCGTCAACATCACGAACGACGCCTGGTTCGGCCGCACCGCGGCGCCGTACCAGCATGCTTCGCACCTGGTCATGAGGGCGATCGAGACCCGCATGGGGATCGCGCGCGCGGCGAACACCGGGATCAGCGAGTTCGTGGACCCCCAGGGGCGCACGCACCTGGCAACGGGGTTGTACGAGGAAGCCGTCGTCGCCGGCCCGGTGCTGACGACCGACGGCCGCACGCTCTATGTTCGATTGGGCGACTGGGTCGGCGCGCTCGCTCTGGCCGGCGCCGCCGCGCTCCTCATCGCCGCGTTCCTCCGCAAACATCCTGAAGGAGCATCATCATGAAGCGTGTCCCGACCGTCCTGCTGCTCGCGTTCGCGCTCGGCGCGGGTAGGGCCCAGGCCCAGCACGCCTACGGCAACGCCGGCCCCTACGACCCGTCGGTACCGACGCCGCGCGCGGCGCTCGGCTACGATGTCGGAGACCGGTTCACGCCGCACCACATGCTGAGCCGCTATCTCGAGCGCCTGGCCCAGACCAGCCGCCGGGTGCGGCTCGACACCGTGGGCCGCACCTTCGAGGGGCGGGAGGTGCTGATGGTGATAATCACCAGCGAGGCCAACCAGGCGCGGCTCGACCAGGTCCGGGCCGACGCGGCGCGCCTGGCCGACCCGCGCGGTGCGTCCGCCTCCGATCTGGCGACGGTCTCCGGTCGCGCGCTTCCCGCCGTGTGGCTCGGCTATACGGTGCACGGTGGCGAGGCGTCGGGGACGGAAGCGTCGCTCGCGCTCGCCTACCAGCTCGCCGCCGGCAGCGACGCCGAGACGCAGCTCATCCTGGACAGCACGGTCGTGCTCATCGACCCGGTGCAGAATCCGGACGGGCACGAGCGGCACGTGCAAGACGTGACTCGGGCGCGCGGCGCGCAAGGCGTTCCGATCTCGCCCAGCGCGATGGTCCATCAGGGCAGCTGGCCCGGCCCGCGCACCAGCCACTACTACTTCGACCTCAACCGCGACTGGTTCATCCTCTCGCATCCGGAAACACGCGGCCGGGTCGCCGCGTTCCGGCGCTGGTGGCCGATGGTGGCCGTGGACCTGCACGAGATGGGGTTCAACGCCACGTACTTCTTCCCGCCGCCGATGGCGCCCGTGAACAAGAACGTGCCCGCGAACACGCTTCACTGGTGGGACATCTTCGCGGAGTCCAACATCGCGGCCTTCGACCAGTACGGGTGGTCGTTCTTCCGGCGCGAGGGCTACGACGAGTTCTACCCGGGCTACGGGGTATCCTGGCCCATTCTCACCGGCGCCGTGGGTATGACCTTCGAGGAGGCGTCCAGCAGCGGCGGGGCGATCCGTCGCAGCGACGGCACCGTGCTCACGCTGCACGACGCCGCGTGGCACCACTATACGGCCGCGTGGGCGACTCTGACGACCACCGCGCGGCGGGCGCGGGAGAGGGCGCGCGACTTCCTCGCGTTCCGGCAGTCGGCGATCTCCGACGGTGAGCGCGGGCCGATCCGCACCATTGTCATCGAGCGCGACGAGCAGGGCCGTGCCGACACCCTGGCCCAACGGCTGATCGAGAACGGCATCGTGGTACAGCGGCTCCGGAACGCCGCTGATCTTCGAGATGGGACGGCGTACGGCGAGACGGCGCCGCGGCCGGTGCGGTTGGCCGAAGGCGCTTACGTCGTGGACCTGGCTCAGCCGCAGGGCCGGCTCGCCAAGGCCATCCTCGAGCCTGACGCCGAACTGGACTCGGCGTTCATCGCCGAGGAGCTGGAGAACCGCCGCACCGCGCAGCCGGACCGCTTCTACGACCTGACGGCGTGGTCGCTGCCGTTCGCGTACCGGGTGCGGGCGTGGTGGACGCGCACGCCGGTGGGGCCGGTGGAGCCGCTGCGCGATCCTCCGGGTACGCGCCCGGTCTCCATGCCTTTGCCCCAGGGTCGCTACGGCTACGCGTTCGCCCCCGGCAGCGAAGCTTCGATCCTCATGCTTTCGGGGCTGCTGGTTGACAGCGTGCACGTGTGGTTCGCGCCGCGCGCGTTCAGCCAGGGTGGCGCGCGCTTCCCGCAGGGCGCGTTCATAGTCCGCGCGGCGTCCAACGAGGCGGGCGTTCACGAGTTGGTGCGCCGGAACGCCGCCGCGTCGGGCGCCCGCGTGGTCCCGCTGGCCTCCGCGGCCGCGGACTCCGGCACGGACCTCGGCAGCAACAGCGTGTTCCCGTTGCGCACTCCGCGGGTCGCGCTGCTGGGTGGAACGCCGATCCTGGGCAACGCCTTCGGTTTCACCTGGTACGCGTTCGACCAGCGGCTCCGCTATCCGGTCACGACGATGAGCGTGGCCTTGCTGGAGAACGCGCGCCTCGACGAGTTCAACGTGATCGTCGTGCCGTCGGTGGCATCGGGGGCGTTGGATCGCGCGCTGGGTGATAGCGGAAGGATCCGTGTTGCTGAGTGGGTGCGGAACGGCGGCACCTTGATCACGCTCGACGGCGCCACATCGTGGCTCGCCTCCGAGCGCCTCGGTCTGGCGCGGCTCCGGCCGCGGCGTGACACCACGCGGGCCGACAGCACCGGTGGCGCGCCCCTGCCCTCCGACGTCCCGGGCGCCATCGTGCGGCTCTTGGGCGACACGCTGTCGCCGCTCCTGGCCGGCATCCGGCCCGCGGAAATGCCCGGCCTGGTCAACGCGGACCGCGTCTACAACCCGCCGCGGGACCTCCACGCGGGCGAAGCCGTCGTGCGCTATGCGCCCGCCGCCCGGCTGCGGCTCTCGGGGTATCTCTGGCCGGAGATGCCGGCCCGGCTCGGCGAGTCGGTCTATCTGTGGACTGAGCGGGTGGGCCGCGGGCGGGTGATCGGCTTCGCGGGTGATCCCAACTTCCGCGACCACTTCCGGGGCTTGCTGCCGCTGTTCGCGAACGCGGTCTTCATCGGGCCGTCGATGTGAAGAGACAGATGGCACAGGGGCACAGGGGCACAGGGGCACAGGCGCACGGACAGGAGCCAGCCCTCTCCGCGCGCCTGTGCGCCCGCGCGGCTGTGCCCGCTGACCATGCGCGTCGGCGTCGACGTCGGCGGCACCTTCACCGACCTCGTGGCTCTGGGGCCGCGGGGCCTGGTGGTCGCGAAGGTACCGAGCACGCCGGATGCGCCGGAGCGCGCCATCTGGGACGCCTACGAGCGCGCCGGGCTCGGCGAGCCGCCGGCGGCTCTCGTGCACGGCACCACGGTCGCCACCAACGCCTTGCTGGAGCGGAAAGGGGCGCGGGCGGTACTGGTCGTCACGGCCGGCTTCGAGGACCTGCTCGAGCTGCGGCGCCAGGACCGCGCCTCGCTCTACGATCTCACGCGTCATCATCCACCGCCGTTGATCCCGCGTGAGCGGGTGGTCGGCGTGGTGGAGCGCATGGGGCCGGACGGGGTCGTCAAGCCTTTGAACGAAGACTCCCTGACTTCTTGCGTCGAGGCGGTGCGCGCGCTCGAGCCCGAATCCATCGCGATCTCGCTTCTCTTCGCTTTCCGGCACCCCGCGCACGAGCAGCGTCTGGCCGAAGCGCTGCGGGCGGCGCTCCCCGGCGTGCCAGTGGTGGTCTCGCACGAGCTGGTCCCGCGGATGCGAGAGTACGAGCGCACGTCCACGGTGGCGGCCGAGGCGTTCCTGAGGCCGCGCGTGGGCAGCTACGTGTCGCGGTTCGCGGCGGCCGCGGCCGCGCGCGGGATCGAGGCGCCGCGGGTCATGGCGTCGAACGGCGGAGCGCTCTCGGCGGGCCTCGCAGCCGAACGGGCGATCTGGCTGGCTCTGTCGGGTCCCGCCGGTGGGATCCAGGGCGCGGCGATGGTCGGCGCCGCCTCGGGGATGACGGATCTGCTGACGCTCGACATGGGTGGCACGAGCGCGGATGCCGGGGTGGTGCTCGGCGGAGTGGCGACCGTCGTCGCGCACGGGACGATCGCCGGGGTGCCGCTGGCGGTGCCGCACATCGCCATCGAGACGGTGAGCGCCGGTGGAGGCTCGCTCGGCTGGCTCGACTCGGGCGGCGCGTTGCGGGTGGGGCCCGAGAGCGCCGGTGCGGTGCCGGGCCCCGCGTGCTACGGCAGGGGTGGGGCGCGCCCGACGGTCACGGATGCTTTCGTCGCGCTGGGATGGATCGAGGACACCGCGGTCCTCGGAGGCAGCATCAGGGTCTCGCGCGGGCTCGCTGAGCG
The DNA here is from genome assembly GCA_030697825.1 of Gemmatimonadales bacterium. Lineage (NCBI taxonomy): Bacteria > Pseudomonadati > Gemmatimonadota > Gemmatimonadia > Gemmatimonadales > Gemmatimonadales bacterium. The sequence continues at coordinate 6,909 of JAUYOW010000241.1, forward strand.
GGCTGTCGCCGGACTTGCTCGCGAGGCGGGACTCGACGTTCCGGCGTGTGCCCTGGGCATGGTACGGGTCGCCGAGGCGGCGATGGCGCGCGCGCTCCGCCGCGTGAGCGTCGAGCGCGGGCTGGATCCCGGGATGCTCACGCTCGTCGCATTCGGCGGAGCGGGCCCGCTGTCGGCGTGTGCGCTCGCCGACCTCCTCGGCGTCCCGCGCGTGCTCATGCCGCCGCATGCAGGCGTCCTCTCCGCGCTCGGAATGGCCGCCGCCGCGGACATGACGGAGCGCTCGGTGTCCGTCCACGTGGGCGCGGACGAGTTCGCGGCGCGCGCCGATGCGCTCGCGGCGCCGCTCGTCGCCCAGCTCGGCGCCGATCTCCCGGGTGCCGAGGTGTCTTTCGTGGCGGAGTGCCGGTACGCGGGGCAGGGATACGAGCTGGACGTGCCGTTCGCGGCGGGCGCGTGGGACGGTGTCGCAGGCAGCTTCCACGAGGCCCACCAGCGGGCGTTCGGTCATCGCGATGCTGCGGCCCGGGTCGAGGTCGTTGCGCTGCGGGCTATCGCGCGGGCCCCGAGTGCGCCGGGACGCATCGGATGGCCTCGGCGTTCGATCACGGGCGGCACGGCGCGGCTCCGCATCCGGATCGAGGCGGGCGAGGCGGACGCGGCCGGGTACGACTGGGACACCCTGACGAAAGGCCAGGCGCTGGTGGGGCCGGCGGTCGTGGCCGGACGGAACGCGACCGCGTTCATTCCACCGGGATGGACCGGAGCGGTGAACCGGATGGGCGCGATAGTGGCGGAGCGGAGCCATGCTCAGCCCGGTTGAGCGCGAGGTGATGGCGCAGCTCTTCGCCGCCATCCCCGAGGAGATGGGCGCGGTGCTGGTGCGCAGCGCCCGTTCCCCCAACGTCCGCGAGCGGCGCGACTCGTCGGCCGCTCTCTTCACGGCCTCCGGCGAGTTGATCGCGCAGGCAGCGCACATCCCGGTACACCTCGGCGCCATGCCGGACGCGGTGGCCGCCGTGATGGCGAAGGGCCCGCGAGCGGGCGATGGGTGGGTCTTGAACGATCCGTACACCGGCGGGACGCACCTGCCGGATATCACGGTGATCGAGGCGGTGGGCCGGACGGGTTCCAGCGCTCCGCCCATTGCTTTTGCCGTCGTCCGGGCCCACCACGCCGACGTCGGAGGCACGCGGCCCGGCTCGATGCCGCCGGGAGCCCGGACCCTGCGCGAGGAAGGCGTGATAATCCCGCCGACCAGGATCGCGGCGGACGGCGAGACGATCGATGATGTGGTCGAGTCGCTGGTCACGAGGATGCGCGAGCCGGAGGTCCGTCGCGCCGACCTCGCGGCCCAGCTCGCCGCGGCCGCGCGCGGGGGCGAGCGATGGCGCGAGCTGCTGGCGCGGTATGGAGCCGAGTGGCTCGGGCGGGCGGTGCAGGACCTGCTCCTCTACGCGGAGCGCCGCACCCGCGCCGCGCTCGCGACGCTGAGGGACGGTGTCTACGACGCCGAGGACTTCCTCGAGGGCGACGGCATCACCGACGATCTGCTGTCCATCCGGGTACGGGTGACGATCAAGGAAGGTGCGCTCGCGATCGACTTCGCCGGCACGGCGCCGGCCTGCGCCGGCAACGTCAACTGCCCGATCTCTGTCGCGCGCTCGGCGGCGCTGTTCGTCGCGCGGTGCCTGATCCCCGACGACGTGCCGACCAACGGCGGCGTCGCTCGCTGCATCACGGTCACGGCGCCCGATGGCTGCCTCGTCAACGCCCGGGCCCCGCACGCCGTCGCTGCCGGAAACGTGGAAACCAGCCAGCGCATCGCCGACGTCCTCTTCCTCGCGCTGGCGCAGGCGGGCGCCCCGGTCGTGGCACCGGGGCAGGGCACCATGAATAACGTAATTCTGGGCACCGACTCCTGGACGTACTACGAGACGCTGGGTGGTGGGCAGGGCGGCGGCGCGAAAGGGCCGGGTCCCAGCGGCGTGCACGTCGGGATGAGCAATACGATGAACACGCCTGTCGAGGTGATGGAGATGGAGCTGCCGGTGCGGGTGGAGCGGTATGAGATCAGGAGGGGGTCGGGAGGTGAGAGAGGTGAGAGAGGTGAGAAAGGGGAGAGAGGGGGGCGGGGAGGGGATGGGGTGATTCGGGAGCTGCGGGTGCTCGAGCCGTGTTCGCTGTCGCTCATCACGGAGCGGCGGGTGCTCGGCCCGCGAGGGTTGGCCGGTGGCGGCAACGGTAAGCCGGGGCGCAATCTCGTCAACGGACGCGAGGTGGGGTCGAAGGTCGCGCTGGAGGTCGTGGCCGGCGACGTCGTCCGGATCGAGACGCCGGGCGGAGGAGGGTTTGGGGCGCCGGGCTAAGTAATGCTCGCGGCCCCGGCGACCGCGAGCCTCAGGTGCCGGCGGCGCGTCGCGTTCGACACGCTCGGCTCTGGACCGCGGGCCAACGCGTGGTGCGTCAGAGGCGACGCGCCCTCTCTCCGGCGCCGGCCTCGCCGCCCCCCCGGCGGGAGAACCAGCCCAGCCTCCAGAAGCTCCCGATGAGCACCGCCGCCAGGAGAGCCATCCCTCCCAGGACGATGAAGTATGCCGGCCGCATCTTCAGCTCCGGCATGTACTCGAAGTTCATCCCGTAGATGCC
>JAUYOW010000242.1 GCA_030697825.1 Gemmatimonadales bacterium
CGCGGGAAGTACCATCCCGAAGACTTCTCCCGATTACGGTTAGCCGCGCCGTTCGACCTGGTGCAGGCCAAGGAGATCTGGCTGGCCGCCCTGGCCGCCGCCGAATCGTTCGTGCGAGCGCGGCCGGCCGAGGAGCTCGGATGCCTGTACTATTCGCGCGGCGACCAACGCTTTGTCGTGCCGCGCGCCGCCGGGGAGGGCGCGCTCGCAGCCGAAGGCGTGACGGCGCACTTCGGGACGCCGGGGGGCGTGCTCCCGCAGGTAAGCCAAGAGCCAGGCGGTTTGCCGCCTGCGGGCCAGGGGTGACCGGCAGCGCTCGGACTGCAGCGATGACGCCGCCCTCGTCGCCGAGGTCCACGCGGCCCACGGTACCCACACTCCCAGCACACATCGCCGCGCCAACAAAAGCAACCTCGCCAGGCTTCAGGACAGGCGCACGAGCTGAGGCAGGTGGTCGAAATGCCGGTCGCGGGCGTACAGCGCCAGATCGTGCTGGAGGACCAGGGCTGCGTTCCACATATCGTTGGTCGGAATCGGCGTCCCCTGCTGGCGGAGTTGGCGGTAGACCGACGCGTAGTGGTGAGTGGTCTGCTCGTCCGCAAAGAGAATCGAGACGCCCTGCCTCATCAGGAAGCGTCCCAGAGTTCGCTGGTTCGCCGGTCCCTGCGAACCCACGACAAAGCCCGCTCGAAGCTCGGCCAGAACGGCGAAGGGAACGAACACCGCCTCGGCTGTCTCAAGCGTCGCTGCGGCGCCCGCCACGCCCTTGCAGAAATCGACGTAGCGGTTGGGGTCGAGCGCCAGTCTCACCGCCAGAGCGACTCGTCCACCTGATGCAGGGCGGCCAGGGCCGTTTCGAACTCGGGGTCGTCGCGCCAGGTTCCCGCGAGATCGTCGAGGGCTCGGTGCCGAACGGGCGTCTCGTCGGCGCCGAGCGCGCGCGCCAGGGCGCGCAGGGCAACCTCATTCAGGCTCTTGCCCTCCCGGCGGGCGAGGGCGCGCAGGGCCCGATCCACGGCTGGCGGGATGTTGCGCAAGGTGTATTGCATGCACTGAATGTAGGCATGGCATTCAGCTAACGCAAGCATCGGCGGCGTGGTCGAAGCAGTACCAGTAAGGTCCGGTTCGTCGGCGTGGTCCCGCACGACGACATTGGCAAGTACGGCAGGAAGCCGCCGGGCGCGTAGCCGCCGGCCAGCCTACCGCTCCGATGGTGGCGGCAGCAGGGCTCTTCTCCGAGCGCGCCAGGGGCAATCAGGTATTGACGCGGCACTGGTTGGTATAGCATTTTAAGGGTGTGATAAAAGGCACCATATATAGACCAGGAGAAGCCGCTATGTTGGTAATCAACGCGCCCGGAGCTGCGGTTGCGACCACGACCGAGGTCAAGCGGGACATCCCCGGGGCCTTCGCGCTCGCCAAGGAACGCCGAGTGTACGTGACGAAGGATGGACAGCCGATTGGAGGGATTGTGAGCGTTGCAATGATGGCGGTGCTGGAAGAGACTTTGGAGAATCGCCGAATGGCACATGTAGCAGGGCGTCGGCTCAAGAGTATTCGCTCAGGTGATGACGATCTCCTCGAGGCGGATGACTTCTTTGCCCAGGCCGACGCCATCATGGCTGCTCGGCGGCGCCAGTAGGCGCGCGGCAGTTGCCCGCCGTTGCACCATCAGCCAGTGGCGGCGGGCGCTGGCGCGTGCGCATGGCAAAGCAGATCTTGACCGACGACATCCCACGGGTCGGACACGATGTCTACGAGCGGGCGAAAAAGGCCATCAACAAGAAGCTGCCCGTCGCGCCGGAGCAGTACGGCGAGCCGCTGCACTCCCCCCTTCACGGCCTGTACAAGATCAAGTCATCCCACGCTCGGGTTGTGTACCACATCGAGGTAAAGGCGCACGAGGTGTGGGTGCTCCTCATCGGGGATAGATCGACGATCTGGGACGACCGCGAAGGAGATATCCTGGAACGGCTCGCCGGGGAGCGTCAGGAGGCCGTGGCCCGACGCCCTGAACACCCCTCGTCACGCGTCGACAAGCCGTTGCCAGAAAAGCATCGGCGCCGCCGATAACGGCCCGGATCAACGACGGCGACCGCACCATCGAAGACGACCTCATAGTCGATGGTCGAAAGTCGAAGGTTGACGGTCGCCGCGTGGCGTGCGGCGGGACCGCCGTGTATGCTTGTGGCGCAACGGAGGGCGATCGCGATGACCAACGCCGGGCGTTCCGACTCGAACATTCTACGGGAGGATCCCCTGCTCGCCGAGGTGGTGCGCCGGCTCGTCGCGACGTTCCAGCCCGAGCGCATCTTCCTTTTCGGGTCCAAGGCTCGGGGGGGCGCCGGCGCGGACAGCGATTACGACCTGATGGTGATCGTCCCGGACGACGCCGCGCCCGAGCGCCGACGGAGCGGCCGGGCCTACGAGGCGCTGTGGGGACTGCCGGTAGCGACGGACGTGCTCGTGTGGACCCGGTCCGCCTTCGACGAGCGCCTGCACCTCAACGCCTCGCTGCCGGCCACGATCGTGCGGGACGGCAGCCTGCTCCATGCCGCATGATCCGGTCCGCGCGGCCG
>JAUYOW010000243.1 GCA_030697825.1 Gemmatimonadales bacterium
CGAGAGCGGGTTCGCCCCGCTCGCGATCATCTGGGTGCCGTTGGCGCTGACCAGCGCGGCGCGGGCGGGGAGGATCCCCGGATTTAACTGCGCCAGCTGCGCGACGACGCGTTTGCCTTGCGTCAGCCCGCCGAGGCGCGCCTCGGTCGAGTAGCCGCTCGCGCGGATCACCCACACCGCCATGGAAGAGCCGGCCGCCGGTCGCAGCCGCTGGGCGACCACGTCCGAGTAGCCGTCACTGACGGTGTAGCGGACCGAGTCGTAGGTGGTGGTCGAGCCGATCCCCCGGTTGGCGGCCAGATAGCTTTGGAGTCCTGCCTGGGCCAGCGACAAGGCCCGCGCGCCGGCGAGCGAGTTGTCCGTGGTGCGGTGTTCCGCCGAGACGAGGATGAACGCCGCCGTCAGCATCACCGTGAGGAGCGTGGTCACGAGGAGCGTGGTCGGCAGCACGAAGCCGCGCGCCGGTGCGAGCGGGCTACTGCGCATTGTTTCGGAACAGGATGTTGGTCGTGAGGTCGAACCTCATCGGCACGGTCCGGCCCGCCGGCAGATCCTCGCTCGCCGTAACCAGCCTGGCCCTGAGGCCCCTTACCGTGTTGAGGTCCGCCGGCGCCGAGGTCTGCACGGCGAGCGTGTACCCCACCAGGAACTGGAAGCTGGCGCTGGTGTCGAACGGGGACACCAGCTCATCCCTCACGCCCGTAGTGATCACCGTGCGCCAGAGAGCCAGCCGGCCGGGCAGCTCGGCGGAAGACGCGAACGCGTAGCGAATCTCCTGATACAGGTAGATGAGCGAGCCGGTGGGCGTTGCCAGCACGTTCGGCGCGACCGCGACGGCCCTGGCCGCCCATCCCGGAGCGGCGAGCGTCGTGATTCCCGAGTCCGCGCACGGCGTCATGGAGGTGCTGGACACGGTCGCGGGCTTGACGAACCGGTAGGCGAGGGTGATCGGATCTCTCCAGGCGTAGCCGCTGATCGTGGCCCCGCTGTATGTCGAGTTCTCGGCGGGGAGCAGGCTCACGATCGTCGCGCCTCCGACCTGCGCGCATGCGATGCCGAAGGCGTAGGGCACGCGGATCGTGACGGAGTCACGGCTGGCCGCGACGAGGCCGCTGTCGCTCACCGCCCGGAATTCGGACGTCATCACGTTGAGCGCGGCGCGCGCGCCAGCGCGCGCTTGCATCACCGCGTCCTGCGTCCCGACGAAGCGGGCCTGGTTGATGACGAGCCGGGTGAGCGCCGCGCCGATGATGCCGGCGATCGCCATGGCCACCATCAGCTCGGCGAGCGAGAAACCGCGGCGGGTCATCATGACTTCAGGGGCACCGGCTGGCGCGGCTTGCCGCGTTTCATGAAGATGGTGTCGGGGCGGGCGCCGGCGATCGAGGTGCCCACCGACACGCGTATGCTGTCGAGCCGCGGCGAGAGGACCGTCACCCCCGTGCACCCCAGGATCATCACGATGCCGCTCATGGTCGTGTCGCAGCCGGCTATCGAGGGCAGGCTGTCGAAGGCCACCGTGGAGGCTCGGTCCACCTTGCTCAGCAGCACCGACATCATCAGCGCCTGATCCGTGGCCCGGGTGGAGTGCTTCGCCACCTGGAACGCCAGGCCCGCGAGGCTCAGGATCACGGCCGAGAAGATGACGACGCTGATCATGATCTCGATGAGCGAGAAGCCGGAGCGGCCGGCGCTCAGTCGATGATGCGGATCTGCCCCGCGCGGGTCATGCGGATCTGCTTCTGGTAGCTGGCGTCCCCGATACTGACGATCACCGAGGCGGTGGTCATGCCGTTCGGCAGTACCTGGACCGACGCCGGCGTCGCGGTGAAGGTCGTCAGCTTGAACTCCGACTCCGGCCCGAAGCGTCGGGTGTAGAGCGTCGTCCCCGATCCCGGGTCGGTCACTGTCGTGGTCTTGGCGCCGGGGCTGAACAGCATCGTGACCGGCTGGTGCTGCCGGCCGGCCAGCGACTGCGCCAGGAAGAAGTCCGCCGCGATGACGTTCGCGGCGCGGTTGATCCGGGCGTGCGTGATCTGCCGGATCACCGACGGCGTGAGCGCACCCACCACCGTGGCGACCACGAGGAGCACCATCACCGCTTCGATGATGGAGAAGCCTGTCCGTGACCGGTGCCAACATCCCGCCTCGCACCTGGGAATCCGCATCGCCTCGAAGTCTGTCCCTCTCAGGGGTAGCAAGCTTCGTTCCGCCAGAGCCCTGAGGGCGTAAGTGCTTGCCGCGCCGACGACTGCAATCCCTAAGTGTGGGGAGTAGGGGGCTCATGGGCAAGGGTAAGTGCTGCAGGGTTCGGCAGAGGGATGCAAGAACCCGCACGTTCAAAGACTTAGCCAAATACCTCGAGCGCGATCGGGACTCGGCCAAAGGGCGCGCTAACCTGGGCCCCCTGCACCATGTGGCGTACCCGCGCCAGCATCTCCCGGGCGATAGAGACGCCCTCCGCCAGGGATGCCTCCTTGCCCTTGTCCTGCGCCGTCCGCATCCGGTCGATCACGGAGTCAGGCACCGAAACGCCCGGCACCTCGTTGGCCAGGAACTCCGCGTTGCGCAGCGACACCAGCGGCCAGATCCCGGCCACGATGGGGATGCGGAACTCCTCGATTCGGGCGAGGAAGCGCTCGAGCTGCTCCGGGTCGAACACCGGCTGGGTGACGGCGAACTCAGCCCCCGCGTCCACCTTCCACGCGAAGCGCTTGAGCTCGCGGTCGAGATCAACGGCGGCGGGGTTGACGCCCACGCCGATCACGAACGACGTCGGCCGGCCGATAGCGTTGCCGCCCGGGTCCAGCCCGTGGTTCAGCCGGTTGACCAGGTTGGTGAGCCCGATCGCGTCGATGTCGAAGACGGCGGTGGCGTCGGGGTACGGCCCCATCTTGGGCGGGTCGCCGGTGATGAGCAGCAGGTTCTGCAGGTGGTGCGCCGACGCGCCGAGCAGGTCCGAGAGCATCGAGAGCAGGTTGCGGTCGCGGCAGCAGTAGTGGATCACCGTCTCGATGCCGACTTCGCGCTCGATCAGGAGCGCGGTCATGAGAGCGCCCATGCGGCTCTGGGCGCGAGGACCGTCGGGGACGTTGACAGCGTCAACGCCGGCGCCCTTGAGCAGGCGGACACTGGCCAGCATCTGCGAGGGGTCCACGCCCTTGGGCGGGACGATCTCCACCGTGGTGAGGAACTCGCCCGCCGCCAGCTTCTTCCCCCAGTGCGAGCGCTCGGCCAGCGGCACCGGCTCGACGCCGGCCGGGGCCTCCACGGCGCCTCCCTTGACCGCCACGCTCTGCCGCGGCGAGACGCTGACCACGAAGGAGGCCACTTCCTTGATGTGCTCCGGCGTGGTGCCGCAGCAGCCGCCCACGAACCTCGCCCCCGCCTCGACCAGGAACTTGGCGTAGGTCCCCAGGTACTCCGGCGAGGCCATGTAGATCTTTCGGTCGCCGATGGCGCGCGGCAGGCCGGCGTTGGGCTGGGCCGTGAGCGGGCGGGTGGTGACCTTCGCCATGCGCTCGATCGCCTCGAGCACGCCCTGCGGGCCGACCGAGCAGTTGACGCCGATCGCGTCGGCGCCCCACTGGTCGAGCGCGCGCGTGAAGGTCTCGACGTCGGTGCCGTAGGCGGTGCTGCCGTCCTCGCCCACCGTCATCTGCGCGATCACGGGGAGGTCGGCCGTGGCGCGCACCGCCCGCAGCGCCTCGTGGATCTCGTCGAGGTCGGCGAACGTCTCCAGGATGAACCCGTCCACGCCGCCTGCGAGGAGTCCTTCGGCCTGCTCCCGGAAGAACGCGAACGCCTCTTCCCGTCCCGTCTCGCCGAACGGCTCGAGCCGCACGCCCAGCGGGCCGATGGCGCCGACGACGCTGGCGCGGCCGTCCGCGGCCTCGCGCGCGATCTCGGCCGCGCGCTGGTTGATCGCACGCGTCTGGTCCGCGAGCTGGTAGTGCGCGAGCTTCACGGGGTTCGCGCCGAAAGTGTTGGTCTCGAGCAGTTCGGCGCCGGCCTTCAGATACGCCTTGTGCACGTCGCGCACCAACTCGGGCGACCTCAGGTTCAACTCATCGTAACAGACGTTGATGAAGACGCCCCTGGCGTAGAGCATCGTGCCCATCGCCCCGTCGAAGACGTGGGCGCGGCCGTCGGCGATGAGGTCGCGCAGGGTGTGGCTCACCGGACCGCCAGCTCCGCGGGCTCGCTCTCGTATGCGAGGTTGGGACCGAGCCATCGTTCGATCTCCGCGACTTCCATCCCCTTGCGGCGGGCGTATTCCGCCGCCTGGTCCCGCCCGATCCGGCCGACGCCGAAGTAGTGCGCCTCCGGGTGCGAGAAGTACCAGCCGCTCACCGACGCGGCGGGCCACATCGCGAAGCTTTCGGTGAGGCGGATGCCCGCGCCCTCCGTGGCGTCGAGCAGCGCGAATAGCGTGCGCTTCTCGGTGTGGTCGGGGCAGGCGGGGTAACCCGGCGCGGGACGGATGCCGCGATAGCGCTCCTTGACCAGGTCGTCGCCGGCCAGCGTCTCCGCCGGAGCGTAGCCCCAGAACTCCTTGCGAACCCGTTCGTGCATCCGCTCCGCCAACGCCTCGGCGAGGCGGTCGGCGAGCGCCTTGGTCATGATGCTGCTGTAGTCGTCGTTCTGCCGCTCGAACTCGGCGCACAGCTCGTCGGTCCCGCCGCCGGCGGTGACCGCGAACGCGCCCACGTAGTCGGCGATGCCGCTGTCCTTCGGCGCCACGAAGTCGGCCAGGCACAGGTTGGGGCGGCCGGGCGGCTTCTCGTTCTGCTGCCGGAGCCCCCGCAGCACGGCGCGGACCGCTCGGCGATCGTCATCCGGGTACACCTCGATGTCGTCGTCGCCGACCGCGTTGGCGGGGAAAAGACCGATCACCGCCCGCGCCCGGAGCAGCTTCTCCCGCACGATGCGCTCCAGCAGCGCCTCCGCGTCATTCATCAGCTGGCGCGCTTCGGTCCCCTTCGCCGGGTCGTCGAGTATCGCCGGATAGTGGCCCTTGAGTTCCCAAGTCGCGAAGAACGGCGACCAGTCGACGTACCGCGCCAGCTCTCCGAGCGAGTAGTCGTCGAAGACCTTGGTGCCCAGGAAAGCGGGACGCGGCGGCTGGTAGCCGGCCCACGCGATCCGGCACTTCCTGCGGCGCGCTTCCTCCAGCGTGAGCGTGGGAGTTCGGGCGCGCCGGCCCGCGTGCGCCTCGCGGAGCGCCACGTACTCGGTACGCACGCCCTGCGCGAAAGCCTCCCGCCGCTCGGCGCTCAGCAGGCTGCTCACCACCCCCACGCTGCGCGAGGCGTCGAGCACGTGCACCGTCGGCCCGTGGTAGTGTGGCTCGATCTTCACCGCCGTGTGCATCCGCGATGTCGTCGCGCCCCCGATCAGCAGCGGGACCTCGAACCCCTCGCGCTCCATCTCCTTCGCGACGTGCACCATCTCGTCGAGCGACGGTGTGATGAGGCCGGAGAGTCCGATCGCGTCGGCGCGCTCCGCGCGCGCCGTCTCCAGGATCTTCGCCGAAGGCACCATCACGCCCAGGTCGACGACGTCGTAGTTGTTGCAGCGCAGCACCACGCCCACGATGTTCTTGCCGATGTCGTGCACGTCTCCCTTCACCGTGGCCATCACGATCTTCCCCTTGGCCCGCTGCTCCTGGCCTGACGCGGCCTTCTCCGCCTCGATGTAGGGGATGAGGATCGCCACCGCCTTCTTCATCACGCGGGCGCTCTTCACGACCTGAGGCAGGAACATCTTCCCCGCGCCGAAGAGGTCGCCGACGGTGTTCATCCCGTCCATCAGCGGGCCCTCGATCACCTCGATGGGCCGCGCGTACTTCCGCCGGGCCTCTTCCACGTCCTCGTCGATGTGGTCGAGGATGCCCTCCACCAGCGCGTGCGCCAGCCGCTTCTCGACCGGATGGCGCCGCCACTCCAGGTCAACGGTCCGGGCCTTGGCCGAACCCGAGTAGCGCTCGGCCAGCGAGGTGAGCCGCTCCGTCGCGTCGGGCCGCCGGTCGAACAGCACGTTTTCCACCGCGACCAGCAGCTCCTCGGGGATGTCGTCGTACACGGTGAGCTGGCCGGCGTTGACGATCCCCATGTCCATCCCCGCCTGGATGGCGTGGTAGAGGAAGGCCGAGTGCATCGCTTCGCGGACCCGGTTGCTGCCGCGGAAAGAGAAGGACAGGTTGCTCACGCCGCCGCTCACCAGGCAGTGCGGGAGCGTCTGCTTGATCCGCCGGCACGCCTCGAGGTAAGCCATCGCGTATCCGCTGTGCTCGGCCAGGCCGGTCGCGACCGCGAAGATGTTCGGGTCGAAGATGATGTCCTCGGGCGGGAAGCCGACCTGCTCGGTGAGGATTCGGTAGGCCCGCGCGCAGATGGCCACCTTGCGGTCTGCCGTGTCGGCCTGGCCCTGCTCGTCGAACGCCATCACGACGACCCCCGCGCCGTGGCGGTTGATCACGGTCGCCTTGCGCAGGAACTCCTCTTCGCCTTCCTTCAGGCTGATCGAGTTCACAACCGGCTTGCCCTGCACGCACTTGAGGCCCGCCTCGATGACCGACCACTTGGAACTGTC
>JAUYOW010000244.1 GCA_030697825.1 Gemmatimonadales bacterium
CGGCCGCCGGGCGTCACCGACCAGCAGATCCAGCAGGGCATCGAGCAGCGCGGCCTCGGCGATCAGCTGCGCCAGCGCATCCAGCAGAGCGGCATGACGCCCGACCAGATCCGGGCGCGGCTCCGGGCGGCGGGCTACTCCGATAACCTCATTGACTCCTACCTCGGCCAGGCGACGCCCGGCCAGGCCACGCCCGCACCGACGGTGGACATGCTGCGCGCCGCCGCGGCCCTCGGCTTCGCGGACTTCGCGCTCGCCGACACGTTGCGGGCGCCGCGCGACTCGCTGATCATGTCGCGGGCCGACTCGTTCCTGCTCGACACGCTGGGCTTCGTGGCAGGCCAGGACTCCATCCCGACGCGGCGCGACGAGTTTGGCGCGTTGCGCGTGGACACGGCCGGTGTGCGGGTCATGGCCGAGCGGCTGAGGCGGGCAAGGATCTTCGGTCTCGACGTGTTCCGGCGGACCACCAACCAGTTCGCGCCGGTGACGAGCGGGCCGGTGGATCCGGAGTACCGCATCGGCCCGGGGGACGACCTGGCGCTGATCCTGACCGGGGACGTCGAGCTGGCGCACCAGCTGCCGGTCTCCCGCGAGGGATTCGTGGTGGTCCCGCAGGTGGGGCAGATCCAGGTAGCCAATCTCACGATGGGGCAGCTCAGGTCCCTGCTCTACGCCCGGCTGGGCCGCGTGTATTCGGGCGTGAGGCGGGGGCCGAACGCGACCACGCAGTTCGATCTCACGGTCTCGCGGGTCAGGGTCAACCAGATCTTCGTCACGGGCGACGTGGTCCGGCCGGGCGCGTACGCCGTGAGCGCGCTCGGCACCGTGATGAACGCGCTCTACCAGGCGGGCGGGCCGACGGAGCGCGGCGGGTTCCGGCGGATCCGGGTGATGCGGAGCGGCGAGGCGGTGGACACGCTGGACGTGTACGACTACCTCCTGAACGGCAACACGCGGGGCGACATCCGGCTGGAGAGCGGCGACGTGGTGTTCGTGCCGCCGCACGGGCCGCGGGTGACGCTCGAGGGCCCGGTGCTGCGGCCGGCGATCTACGAGCTGGCGCCCGGCCAGGGGCTCAAGGAGCTGATCCAGATGGCGGGCGGGCTCCTGCCCGAGGCGTACACGGGCCGGGCCAACATCGAGCGCGTGCTGCCGCCGGATCAGCGCCTGCCGGACGGCCGGGACCGGACGGCGCTGGACGTGGACCTGGGTGCGGCGCTGCGCGCGGGCGCGCCGCCGGTCGTGCTGGCCGGGAACGACCGGCTGCGGGTGTTCTCCGTGACGCGGCCGGTGCGCAACCGCGTGCTCCTGAGCGGCAACGTGTGGCGCCCCGGCACCTACGAGCTCCAGTCCGGGATGACGCTGTCCCAGGCCATCGCTGCGGCGAGCGGGCTCAAGACCGACACCTACGCGGGCCGGGCGCACATCCTGCGGCTGATGCCTGATTCGACGCGGCGGCTGCTCGCGGTGGACCTCAGCCAGATCGTGGACGCCGCGGCCATGTCCGGCGGCGCGGGCACCGGGGCGAGTCGCCCGATGTCGCGCGCGGGTGCGGACCCCGAACTCCGGGAGTTCGACGAGATCACGATTTACTCGCGCACCGAGTTTCGGCCGTACCGTCAGATCGCCGTCTACGGGAGTGTTCAGCGGCCGGGGCTGTACACGTTCCGTGATTCGATGTCGCTGCGCGACGCCGTGATCATGGCCGGCGGGCTGCGGGACGACGCGTACCTGCTCGAGGCGGAGATCGCGCGGATCCCGGAAACTCGTCGCGGCGGCGAGCTGGCGACGATCCAGCGGGTGCCGCTCGACTCCACGTACGTGGTGGATCCCACGGGGTACCTCCGGCGGGAAACGCCGGCCCGCGGCGCGGAGCACCAGCTCCAGCCGTACGACAACGTGTTCATCCGACGGGTGCCGGGGTTCGAGCTACAGCGCAACGTGGTGCTCTCGGGCGAGGTTCGTTTCCCGGGCCGCTACACGCTCACCAACCGTGAGGAGCGGCTGGGCGACCTCATCACGCGAGCGGGCGGCGTAACGGACGCGGCTTACGTGCGGGGGGCGCAGTTCTACCGCACCCAAGGCAACCTGGGCCGCGTGGGCATCGACTTCGAACGCGTGCTGCGCGACCCCAGCTTCCGCGACAACATGATTCTCTTCGCCGGCGACTCGCTGTTCGTGCCGGAGTACCAGCCGACGGTGAGGGTCGAGGGAGAGGTAAACAGCCCGGTGACGGTGGCGTACCGGCCGGGGGCGGGCGTGGGCTACTACGTGGATGCGGCGGGCGG
>JAUYOW010000245.1 GCA_030697825.1 Gemmatimonadales bacterium
CGAGCATGCAGAAGTCGACGTTGGCCGCCGTGATGGCGGTCGCCCTGTCGGTCCCCGCGGTCGCGATCGCGGGACCGAAGTTCGAGGAGCTCGAGCGAGCCGTCGCGCCCAACGTCATGGACGCCGGCGCAATCGAGGCCGCGCTCGTCGCGGCGCTCGGGACGGATCTCGCCGCGATCGCAGCCGTGCAGGCCGAGTGCGGCATCAAGCCGCAGAAGAAGGTGGTCCTCGGGGAAAACACGAGGAGCTGCATCACGCGCCACGCCGAGACCATGGCCCGCGCGCGCAAGCACGCGGCCGACGACCGGGCGGCCATCGAGGCCCAGCTCGGGACGTGCACGGCCGGCGCGGGCGATTGCGCGACGGCGCGCGACGCGGCCCTCGCCGCGGCGCAGGCCGCAGCCGCCGAGCGCGACGCGCTCAAGCTGCGGCTCTCGACGAGCGGCGACGAAGACGGTCCGCCCGGCCCGGTCGACATGACCGCGTTCGCCGAGCGGAACTGTCCGCCCGGTTTCCAGGGCGCGTGGACGGCGAGCGGCCAGTTCACCTGCAACAAGCCCCGGTGGGGCGTCCAGCTGGAGCGGCCGAGCGCCGATCCGTCGGGCGCGGCCTACGCGGGTGTGCTGAAGGTGACGGCGCCGGCCGGACGCGAAGGCCTCGGCCAGTTCCCGGCCGCGCCCCCGCTGCCGGAGCCCAAGGGCACCTGCGACGGAGCCGGCGGGAAGCTGCTGTGCTACGTCCTGCCGATCGCGGCGGGAACGTTGGCGGTGCTGTTCATCGCCGACGCGGCGAGCGACGACTTCAACCTCGTCACGGTGGAGCGCTAGTCATGCGCGCCATCCTGGCGGTGGCCGCGCTCGCGGCTTGCACGATCGACGCGCGTCCCGAGGACGAAGTCGGCACGGAGTACGAAGTCACGTACACCGCGCCCGAAGCCGCTTCCTCGGTCTCGCTGTGCGACAACTTCGACGGCGAGTGGCGGTGCAGCCAGGACGTCGCCGGTCGCTCGGTCACCTGGTCCGGCCCGCTCGACGCCGTCCGGCTCGAGCAATCGCCGGCGGAAGGCGGCTACGTCATGAACTTCTCGTTCACGGTCGAGCCCAACTGGGCGGTCACGCAGGACGGTCTCGGCGGCTTCGTCGAAGTCGGCGAGCTCACCCTGGCCGGCCCGCTGCCGTACGTCGCCGAGCCCGTGGACAACACGCTGGACGGCGGCAACTACTGGCTGCACGTGAGTCAGTAGCGCACGATCAACGAACACGAGAGGCGGTCCCCCGGGACCGCCTCTTTACCTTTTCAGGAATTGAAATTTTCCAATATTGTCATTGCGAGGAGCCGCAGCGACGAAGCAATCTCTGCGCCTCATCGTTCCGTATGAGATTGCTTCACTTCGCTGCGGCTCCATTCGCAATGACAGGGTTGAGGGAGCCCCCTTGACGCAGCGGTGTCGGCATGCTACAGTGTGCTGTCGCACATGCGTGCGCAGAGACCTTTCAGAACCAAGGATGTCAGCCATCGGACAAGGCCGGTGGCACAACAACTCAGCCGCAATGCGGCAGAAAGCCAAAGGAGGCAAGGCAGATGAAGAACCCGATGAACGCCGCGCTCGTCGCGGCACTGGCCGCGTTCGCGGCCTGCACGGTGGACGCTCGCGATCGCGAGCGGTTCGAATCCTCGCGCGGCGCGCCCGAGCCCGCCGAGTCGGAAGCCGAGGCCGAAGCGGAGGCCGAGTCCGAGAGCGAGTCGGAGAGCGAGAGCGAAGCCGAGTGCTTCGTGCACTCCGATTGCGAGGACGGCCTCGCGTGCGTGGACGGCGCGTGCTCGAGCGTCGAGACCGACGCCGGCCCGCCCGACGCCGCGGAGTCCGAATCGGAAAGCGAAGCCGAGGCGGAAGCGGAGGCCGAGAGCGAGGCCGAAGCAGAAGCCGAGGCCGAGCCGGACGCCGAAGCCCCGAGCGCCGACAGCGGTGCACTCGAGCCGGATGCCGGAGCGCCCGCTCCGGACAGCGCCGCGTCGCCTGACGGCATCGCCACGAGCCCGGACGCCGGTACGCTGGATCCGGATGCAGTGCCGACACCCGAGCCGATTACGATCGTCATCGAGGTCCCCGAGGGACAGACGGTCGACGGGACCGCGCGCTTCTGCTCCACCTTCGGTGGTGGCTGGGCGTGCGCCGCGTTCGCCCTCGGTGGACCGAGCGGTCGCGAGATCCGCGCCCAGTTCGCCGACGCCGCAGCGGATGGCCACGTGTTCAACGCGTGCCTCCGCAATTGCGACGACCCGTTCAACGGCGTGTGGCTCGCGAACCAGTCGAACGGACTGGTCCAGCTCGCGGATCCGGTCGTCACGCTCGGCGACACCGTGGTTCCGGAATCGTTGGCCGACAACGGGACCGGCGGTGCCAACTGGTTCGTCGACTTCTCGCCGAGTGCCGAATAGCTCCTCGGCACGATCGCCAACTCGCTCCCGGCAGGATGGTCACGCGCGCTCCCCCTGGCGCCCGTTGCCTCCTGTCGGGAGTTTTCTATTTCAT
>JAUYOW010000246.1 GCA_030697825.1 Gemmatimonadales bacterium
GTTGCCGTAGGCGATGCCGCTCTGGTGCTCCATCCCCAGGTGGGGCGCCTCGATGAGCTTGTAGCCGTCCTCGTACCAGGGATACGGGCCGAACCAGTGCTCGAAGCAGCGTAGCATCGGAGTCACCTGCTGGAACTGCCGGCGCGCCGCCTCGAGGTGCTCGGCCAGGGGCCAGAAGTCCAGCGTCAGGCGGCCCGCCTCCCCGGTGAGGGTGTCGCTGAAGTGGGCGTAGCGACCGGCGTTGACCACGACATTGTAGTTGTTGATGGGCGCGGTGACGAACCACTCGAAGGTGGTGGTGCTGTCGCCGTTAGGCGTGGTGCTGCGGAGCCGCCCGTTCGAGACGTCCACGAGCGGATCGGGCACGGTGATGGCGATGCGCTGGCTGTCCGGCTCGTCGGCCGGGATGTCCTTGTTGGGCCACCAGACGCTCGCGCCGAGCCCTTCGTTCGACGTCGCGATCCAGAGACCGCCGCTGCTGTCGCGGGTCCAGGTGTAGCCGCCGTCCCACGGCGGGCGCGGGGCCACGCGCGGCGTGCCGTGGTAGTGGACCGTGACGGTCTTGACGTCGCCCGTGCGCTGCAGGGCGGTGAGCCTCACGAAGAAGGCGTTGCCGTCGCGGCGCCAGGTGAGGTTCCGCCGGTCCTGCACCACGCTGTCCATCTCCATCGGGACCTGGAGGTCGATCTGCATCTCCCGCGCGGGCGGGGCCGGAGGGCCGAGCACGCGGTAGGTGATCCCGTTCCAGCCGCGGATGGTGCTGTCGGCGGGGTTCACGCGGACGTGGAGGTCGTAGAAGGTCGCGTCCCACCAGGCGCGCGCCGGGCCGTTGGATCCGCGCAGCGTGTCGCCGTGGGCGAAGCGGGTGGTGTCCTGGGCCGCTGCCTGGGTGAACGGGCAGAGTACCAGGCCGGCGAGCAGTGCGATGTGGCGCATGGGCGTATCGAGTCGAGGTTGGGGTGAGCCGGGAGGCACGCTGGAGATTGGAGCGGCGCGGGGCCGGCGGCAAGGGTCGCGCCGCGCTCCGGCAAGAAAGAAGCGCCGGCACGATGGCCGGCGCTTCGAGTTGCCCCTCCTGGGCTCGAACCAGGACTCTCCTGATCCAGAGTCAGGCGTGTTGCCAGTTACACCAAGGGGCAGAAATGACAGTTGTCAGACGCGCAGACGCGACAGACGCGCAGTGGAGCTGAGGGGGCTCGAACCCCTGGCCTCCTGGGTGCGATCCAGGCGCTCTCCCAGCTGAGCTACAGCCCCAGTGAGGCGCGAAAGGTAGCCGGGCCCGCCAAGTTGCTCAACCCGCAGACCCTACACCTCCGCTCGCCAAGCTGAAACGGCGCCTGCCCTTACCGGCGCCACGTCCCCGCCGCATCTTTGCCGTCCCCCATTGCGGAGTACGACGATGGCCGGAACCATCCCCCTCGGCCGGTTCTGCTGGCACGAATTGCTCACCACCGACACCGACGCCGCTGCGGCGTTCTACACCAAGGTCGTCGGCTGGGGACTCATCCCCTGGGAGCAGGATCCCTCCTATCGCATGTGGTCCGCGGACGGCGTGCCGATCGGCGGGCTCATGGCGCTCCCCGACGACGCAAAGAGGATGGGCGCGCCCCCCCACTGGCTCTGGTACGGCTCCACGCCCAACGTGGACGACACCGTCGCCCACGCCTACAGATTGGGCGCCAAGCCCCTTTCCGGCATGATCGACGTGCCCAACGTGGGCCGCATGGCCGTCATGTCCGACCCGCAGGGCGCGGTCTTCGCCGCCTATCAGCCCGCCGGCGAAACGTCCGGACACGACGGCAAGCCCCGCGTGGGCGAGTTCTCCTGGCACGAGCTGGCCACCACCGATTGGAAGGCCGCGTTCGACTTCTACCGCGCGCTGTTCGGCTGGGAGAAGACCGACGTCATGGACATGGGCCCGGGGGGCATGTACCTGATGTTCGGCCGCCTAGGGGTCACACTGGGCGGAATCTACAACAAGCCGCCTGAGATGCCCGCTCCGCCCCATTGGCTCTGCTACGCGCGGGTGCCGGATGCGGACAAGGCCGCCGCGCTCGCCACCAAGCTCGGCGGGAAGATCCTGAACGGCCCGATGGACCCCCCGGGCGGGGATCGCATCTACCAGTGCATGGACCCGCAGGGGGCGGCGTTCGCCGTGCACGCCGTTGCGGTGGCCGCGGTCGTCGCGGCCAGGCCGGCGAAGCGCGCCGCCAAGCCGAAAGCGGCGCCGGCGAAGAAGACGACGAAGAAGAAGACCAAGAGCGCCAAGAAGAAGACCGCGAGGAAGCAGGCCAAGCGGAAGCCGGCCCGCCGCGCCGCAAAGACGAGAAAGCCCCTGCGTAGCAAGAAGAAGCCCGCGAAGCGCACGGCCCGCCGGAAGGGCCGCCTCCGCTAGCGGCCGAGCGCGACGGCGCCATGCGCGCCATGCTCCTCGACGCCCCGGGTCGCCCGCTTCGCGCGACCGACCTCGAACGCCCGATCCCCGGCCCCGGCCAGGTGCTGCTCGAAGTGCGGGCCTGCGGCGTTTGTCGCACCGATCTCCACCTGGCCGACGGAGAGCTGAAGGATCCCAAACTTCCCCTCGTCCTCGGCCATGAGATCGTCGGGTCCGTGGTCGAAAACGGCCGTGGCGTCACTCGCTTCGCGAAGGGAGACCGCGTCGGCGTGCCGTGGTTGGGCTGGACCTGCGGGACCTGCCGCTACTGCCGCTCCGGCCGAGAGAACCTCTGCGATCGCGCCCGCTTCACCGGCTACCAGATCGATGGCGGATACGCGGAGTACACGGTCGCCGACGAGCGCTTCTGCTTCCCCATACCGGCCGGCTTCACCGACCGGGAGGCCGCACCGCTCCTCTGCGCCGGCCTCATCGGCTACCGCTCCCTCGTCGCCGCCGGGGACGCCGAGCGGCTCGGCATCTATGGATTCGGCGCCGCCGCGCACATCGTCGCGCAGCTGGCGCGCCGGCAGGGGCGCCGCCTGTTCGCGTTCACCCGGCCCGGTGACCTGGCGGCTCGGCGCTTCGCCCTCGACCTCGGCGCTGAGTGGGCGGGCGACTCCGACCAGCCCGCGCCCGAGCCGCTCGACGCCGCGATCATTTACGCGCCGGCGGGCCAGCTCCTTCCAGCCGCCCTTCGCGCCGTCGCCAAAGGCGGGACCGTGGTGTGCGCGGGCATCCACATGAGCGACATCCCCTCGTTCCCCTACCAGATCCTGTGGGGCGAGCGCGTCGTTCGCTCGGTCGCGAACCTGACGCGGAAGGACGGCGAGGAGTTCCTGCGGATCGCACCCCAGGTTCCGGTGCGGACGGAGATCGAGCCCTTCCCGCTCGCCGAGGCGAATGCGGCGCTGGCGCGGTTGCGGGCGGGTGAGGTGCGGGGAGCGGCGGTGCTCACTCCCTGAACGGGACGTCGATCTCCATGCCGTCCTTGGCCACCACGGTCTCGGGAAAGACCGCCCGCGCCTCGTCCAGCAGCACTGTGGCGTCCCGCGAGTAGCGGGCCGAAAGGTGGGTGAGCGCCAGCCGCCGCGCGCCCGCGTCCCGGGCCACTTCCGCCGCCTCACGCGCCGTCGAGTGCCCGGTCTCCACCGCGCGCTCCTTCTCCTCCTCGCCGAAGGTGGCCTCGTGGACGATCAGGTCCGCGCCGCGCGCGATCTCCACCGTGGCCGCGCACGGCCGCGTATCGCCCGAGTACACGACTTTGCGGCCCGACCGCGGCGCGCTCACGATCCCTTCGGGCCCCACCACTCGGCCGTCGTCGAGCGTCACCGCATGCCCGCGCTGGAGCTTGCCCCAGAACGGCCCCTCGGGCACCCCGGCCGCGCGCGCCGACTCCGGATCGAACCGGCCCAGGCGGTCCCTTTCGATCAGCGCAAAGCCCACCGCGTGCGAGCCGTGCTCCACCCCGAACACCCGGAGATCGTAGCCGTCGCGAGCGAGCGTTTCGCCCGGCTCCACCTCGCGCACCTCGACCACGAACGGCGCCCGCTCCGCGCCGAGCTGGAGCGCCTTCTCGAGGACGCGCTTCGCGCCCCGCGGGCCGAAGAGCCGCATGGGGTCGGTGCGGCCCTGGAGGCCAAGCGTTCGCATCAGGCCGATGACGCCCAGGTAGTGGTCCGCGTGGAAGTGGGTGAAGAAGATGTCGTTGAGCGCAAAGGTCACGCCGTTGCGCATCATCTGCCGCTGGGTGCCCTCGCCGCACTCGAACAGCAGACTCTCCCCTTCGCGCGTCACGACCAGCCCGGAGACGTTCCTCTCCACCGTGGGCCGGGCTGCGGAAGTGCCGAGGAATAGGACCTTGAGCAACTAGAAGACGCTGACGTGGATATAGCGGCCGGGGTTGGCCTTGAAGTCGGTGAGCAGGTCGGCGAGCGCCGTGTTGGTGCGCCGCAGGTCCCCGACGATCGTGGTGTCGTTGAAAAGCTGGCCCACGGCGCCGCGCCCGCTGTTGATCTTCGTCATGAGCGAGTCGAGGGTTGCGCTGGTGCGCGTCAGCGTCGAAGTGACCTGAGCCAGGCTCGCGCTGGCGTCGCGCATGTGACCCATCGTCTCGGTGGCCGGCGTCGTGTTCCGGGCCAGGAGGAGGTCCATCCGCTGGAACACCTGGCGCAGGCTGACCAGCGCCCGGGTCAGCTCCTGCGACGGGGCCTGGCCCGCGTTGCCGAGCTGCTGGAGCGACCGCCGCGCCTGGACCAGCACCGCGCGCAGCTCGTGGGTCGTGGAGGGAGCGAACATCTCCGTGGTGTTCGCGAGCAGCTCGCGCCCCCGATCCGAGAGTCCCGCCGCCATCTCCGACAGGTCCTGGTCCCGCGTCCCGCGGATCAGCGAGTCCAGCGGCTCGCTCGCCGTGCCGGGCTGGTAATCGACATACCGCGCGCCGAAGAAGTCGAGGGCCTTCACCGCCGCCCTGGCGTCCCGTTTGGCCTGCCCGCCCTGGCTCAGCTCCAGATAGACCGAGACCTGTCCCGGCGCGTCGAGCTCTACCTTTCTCACCCTGCCGACGGTGACACCTGAAGTCCGGACCGGGTCGCCCTCCTTGAGCCCCACCACGTCGTCGAACGTGGTGCGTACCAGCTCGCCCGTCCGCAGCGACGTGTTCTTCAGCCACAGCAGCAGATAGACGAATATCGCCGCCGCGACGAGGATGAAGAAACCGACCGCGGCCTCCCGCCGGTAGCGCAACTCCATCAGGCCTCCAGCTCCGCGACCTCGAAGTCCCGTTCGAGGAACTGGCGCACCACCTCGTCCTTCGCCGCCATGAACTCCTCCGCGGTGCCCACCTTGCGGATCTTCCCGTGGTCCAGGAGGGCGATCCGGTCGGCCACCTTGAACGAGCCCCGAACGTCGTGCGACACCACGATGCTGGTCACCTTCAGCTCTACCTGAAGCCGCTGGATGAGCGCGTCCATCGCATCCGCGTTCACCGGGTCGAGTCCCGAGGTCGGCTCGTCGTAAAGAAGATACTCAGGGTGCCCGGCTATCGCCCGCGCGATGCCCACCCGCTTGCGCATCCCTCCCGAGAGCGACGCCGGCATCAGCCGCCCCACCTCGGGCCCCAGGTTCACCAGCTCGAGGCACTCGGCCACCCGGGAGTCGCAGAACCCGCGGTCAGCATAGCACGACTCGTCCGAGATGCCGAGCCGGATGTTCTCGTAGACGCTCATGGAATCGAACAGCGCGCCGTTTTGGAAGGCGTAGCCGATCTTCCGCCGCAGCTTCGAAAGCTGCTTCCGGCCCAGGTTCGGCACCGATACCCCGTCCACCAGCACCTCGCCGCTGTCGGGCTTGATCAGCCCGATGATGTGCTTGAGCAGCACGCTCTTGCCCGTACCCGACGGGCCGAGCAGCGCGACCGTCTCGCCCTTCTCCACCGAGAAGTTCACGCCGTCAAGCACCACGTGGCGGCCGAACTTCTTGTGCACGTCCCTGAGCTCGATCACGACGGCAGCAGGACCTTGGCCAGGACCACGTCGAGCAGCAGGATCAACACCGATGCGGCCACCACCGCGCGGGTTGCCGCGCGCCCGACCCCTTCAGCGCCCTCGGTCACCGACACGCCCACGTAGCAGGGCACGATCGTCACTACCGCCCCGAACGCCTCGGCCTTGATCACCGAGTACCAGATGTCGAAGGTTCGGAAGAAGTACCGCGAGCCGTAGGCGAAGTCGTAGTCGGTGATCCCGAGCGTGCGCTTGGCCGCCCACCACCCGGTGATGATGCCCGTCACGTCGGCGACCACGACCAACGCCGGCACCATCAACAGCCCGGCGAGGACCCGCGGCAGGATGAGGTGCGACACCGGGTTCCGGCCGAGGGATTCGAGCGCGTCGATCTGCTCGGTGACCCGCATCGTCCCGAGCTCCGCGGCGTAGCGCGCGCCGATGCGCCCGGCCAGCAGCAGGCCGGTGAAGACCGGCCCCATCTCGAGGATCATGCTCTCGGTGATGACCGTGCCCACCAGATAGAGCGGGATGTTTCCGGTGAACTGGTAGCCGGCCTGGATCGCGGTGACGCCGCCCACGAACCCCGAAGTGATGATGATGAGGAAGAGGCTGCCATAACCCACGCTCATGCACTGCTCGATCGCGCGCGGGAACCAGACGCGGTATTCCGGCAGAGCACGGACCAGCTCGACCACCAGCATCCCCAGCCGCCCGACGTGCTCGAGCGCGCCTACCGCCGGCCGTCCGAACGCGTGCGAGATCCTCACGCTGTACGGCAACGGCACGCGATGCTCGCCGGTCACTCTGGCCGTCTGATCCATATTATCTAGCTCGCGCAGATCCTTCCTTCACATCTTCTTCACCGTCTTGACGCCCTATCTCCCGAACGCCACGAACCCCAGCGACAGCAGAATCAGGTTCCCGGCGATCGTGCCGGCCCAGGCGAGCTTCACCCGCACCGGCTCGGCCTCGGGCCTGCGCTCCCCCGCATCGAGGCTTCGTTTCGCCGCGCGCGCCATCTTGCCGGTGAGCGGCGTGACTACGAAAATCGCCAGGATGCCGGCCACCAGGCCCGCGCCCTGCATCCCCATCAGCCAGACCGCGCCGCCCATGTCGCCCGGCTGCGCGGCGAGGCGCATCGTGAGCACGATGCCCGACACCGTCGCGATCACTGCGGCCGGCAGCACCATGACGCGCTGTACCTTCTCGAGAGTGATCCAGGTATGGGCCCAGGATTCGAGTCCCGCCTTCTTCGCCGCCATGCCCCAGACCATGAAGGTCATCTGGGCGCCGAGCCACACCGAGAAGCCGACCCAGTGGAGGAAGAGAAGCACCGCCTATCTCCCGTCACCCATGGAAGCCTCGGCCGCCACGAAATCCGCCGTGATCTCCTGACGTCCCGAGAAACCGGCGTCCACCTCGTGCCAGTGGCTCACCGCATCCTCGCCGTGGCGCCAGCAGAGGCAGATCAGCCGCCCCTCATGGCGTCCGTAGAAGTCCACCAACCCCTGCTCCAACCCCTTGAGAAGGCAGCCGACGGACTCCAGCTCCGCTACGTAGCCATTGATCCGCTCGGCCACCGCGTCGATCTGGCGGCGCAGCGACTGCTGCTCCGGCGACTCTCCCCACTCCGGCCGCGAGTTGGCCGCCACCACCTCGTGGCGCGCCACCAGCTCCTGCCAACGGGGATGCTCGGCGACGACGTCGTCCACGATCCGCCGCACCAGCGGCAAGGTCCGGTTCGCGCCCTCGATGGTGAACACCTTTGCGTCCTCGGCCAACCGACCCACCTTTCGAACTACGTCTTCCCGATTCGTCCTGCCGCCGTTCCGCCGTTCCGCCCTGCCGCCCTGCCGGCCAACGCCGCATGCCCGGCCCGATATCCCGCCTCGATGAATTCTACCGTGCGGTCGAAGGTGAAGGTCCCGTGCCGGTCCACCGCCGGTTCGACCAGCAGCAGCTGCGGGCGCCTCGGGTCCTCCCGCCAGGCCGCGACTGTCCGCGCTTTCTGGTCGGCCATGAGGATGGCCAGCGCGCGATCGCTGGCAGCGAGCAGCGCCGGCGATCTTGGCATCCAGGGCGGCGGCCCCTCGAGCACCGGCCCCACGTCCACCGCGACCACGAGGTCCGCGCCGCTGTCCGCGGCCAGCTCGAGCGGCAGGACCTGAAGGAGCCCGCCGTCCGCATATCGGTGCCCGCCGATGGTCGCAGGCGGGAAGTAGAGCGGGAGCGCCATGGAGGCGTACACGGCCTCCGACACCGTGCAGTCCGTCCGTCCCGCCGAACCGAAGACCTCCAGGCGGCCGCTGTCCACGTCCACCGCCGTGAGCCGCATCGGCAGCCTGAGCGACGCGAAGTCGTCCACGGGGAGGATGCGGCGAAGGAACGCCCGCGCCGGCTCCGGCTTGAGCACGCTCGCCGCGCCGATGCCTCGCAGCATCAGACCCGCGCGGTTGACGACGAATACGTCCTCCCGGCGCATCCCGCAGACCAGCGGTACGATCTTCTCGTAAGGCATCCCGCCCGCGATCAGCGCCGCGATCAGCGCCCCGCCCGATGTCGCGATCAACTCGGCCGGCGCGAGTCCCGCCTCCGTCAGCGCGTGCAGCGCTCCTACGTGCGCCATCGCCTTCATGCCGCCGCCCGACAACACCGCGACGACGCGCTCCGGCTTCACCTCGCGGGTCCAGCCGCCTCGGCGATCCGGGCTGTCCGCCGCGCCTCCGCTTCCCGAAACCGGATCTTCTCCTCGTCGGTCTCGGGGATCACCGGCGGCACCGGCACCGGGCGACCGTTCTCGTCTATCGCCACGAAAGTGAGGTACGAGCTGTTGGTGTGCCGCTTCGTGCCGGTGAGGAGGTTCTCGGCCTCCACCCGCACTCCTACCTCGATCGAGGTGCGGTGCGCGTAGTTGACGCTCGCGTGCATCGTGACCAGCTCGCCCAGGTGGATAGGCTCGCGGAAGTGCACCCGGTCCACGGACACCGTGACGCAGACCCGTTTCGCATGCCGGATCGCGCTCACCGCGGCGACGCGGTCGAGCATGCCGAGGACAACGCCGCCGTGCACGCTACCCATCACGTTGGCCATGTGCGGCATCATGACTTCGGCTATCGTGGTGTGCGACAGGCGCGGAGGGCGTCCATCCACGTCAGTAGTCCACCGGCCGGAGGTAATAGTCGCCGATAGCGGTCTGGCTCAGCATCGCGACCGTCGGCAGCTTGCGCTTCCAGTGCGTCGCGCCGAGCCGCCTCTCCACGAGCCCCACTTCCTTGGCCGTGAAGCCCAGCGCCACTATCTCCTCGGGGCGGAACCCGCGCAGCAGCCAGTACAGGATCCGGTCGGCCTTGGCGTAGGGGATGCCGAGGTCGCCTTCGTCGGTCTGGCCCCTGATGAGGTCGGCGGTCGCGGGCTTCTCTACGATCTCTTTCGGCACCCCGAGGTGGCGCGCCAGCGCCCAGACCTGGGTCTTGAAGAGGTCGCCGATCGGGTTGATGGGAGGCGAATCGTCCGCATGCCAGGTGAAGTAGCCCAGGAGGCGTTCGGTCTTGTTGCCGGTGCCCAGCGGCAGCGCCTTGAGCTTGGCCGACTGGTCGAACAGGACGATCATGCGCGCCCGCGCCATGACGTTGCCCCGTCGCGACGGGTCCGCGTCGGGCTCGGAGGCGTTCAGGTAGCCGTCCACCGCACTCGACACATCGATCGTCCGGACCTGGATGCCGAGCGCTTTCGCCACCAGCTGCGCGTGTTCGAGGCTCTCCGGGTTCGAGGTGCGATACGGAAGCATGAATGCACCCACGCTCTTAGGCCCGAGCGCCTTGGCGGCAAGGTAGGCTGTCACGGCGCTGTCCACCCCACCCGAAAGCCCGACCACCACCTGCTCGAACCCGCGCCGTTGGTGGACTTCCGCCCGGATGAACTCGAGCAGCCAACGCTCGACCAGCGCGCAGTCCATCGCCAGCGGGTCGGCGGCAGCGATCTGTCCGTCCGTCCGTCCGCCCGTCCGCCCGTCTTTCTTCACCGACGGATCGAACCTGACCTTGGTCCGCTCCGAACTCCGCAGGCCGTCTATCAGGTGCGGCAGACGCGTCTCCAGGTCCGCCAGCAGCGGCAGGTCCGCCCGTGCCCGGCCCACCTCGTCGAAATCCACCACGGCCTCGAGCAGCGCCTCGTCCCACAGGGGACCGCGCACCAGCACGTCGCCCCGAGGCGTCACCACGACCGAACCCCCCGCGAAGCCCTTGCCGCCTTCGAAGCCGACGAGTTGCGCCACCGCCACCCACACCCCGTGCTCTTCCGCCACGTGCCGCGCGATCCTCTCCCAGCGCGAGACGTTCGCCGGCCGCGCGACCGTCTCCTCCAGAGGCTGAGTCCCCCTCGCCGGTGACGCGGAGGGAACCAGTATCAGCTGCGCCCCGTCCAGGGCGGCGATCGTCGGGGCGAGCGAGTGCCAGGCGTCCTCGCAGATCACGATCGCGATGCGCCCGAATCGGGTGTCGAAGGCCTGCACGGAAAGGCCGGCCTCGACGAAGCGCTCCTCGTCGAAGACCCCGTAGGTGGGCAGGAAGACCTTGCGGTGGACGTGGGTGACGCCGGCCGACGGGCCGCCCAGCGTCGCGTAGAGAGCGGAGTTGTACAGGTGGCCGCGCCACTTCTCGTAGAAGCCCACGGCAATATCGATCGGCGGCCCGCCCCCGCGCTCGTGAACGGCTACCAGGTCCTCGAACAGGGTCCCGGCACTGACCGCGAGGTCCCTGACACCTCCCTCGAGGAGGTAGCCGGTCATGGCCGCCTCAGGCAGGACCAGCACATCGGGCGGATCCTTCCGGCCGGCGATCCCTTCCAGGACCCTTCCGACGCGAGCCAGGTTCTCGGCGTAGTCGCCCTTGGCGGGCTTGAACTGGGTTATGGCAAGGCGCAGCATGTGGAGGTGGAAGATAGCGTCCGGGACTCGCGCTCGCCTACCGCCGCGCGTCGGTGCGTCGGTGCGTCTGTGCGTCTGCGCGTCTGTGCGTCTGCGCGTCTGCGCGTCTGTATGAGGTGACCAGCCTCACCGACTCCCGCCCTCTTGATGTACATTTTGTCCGTCGTCCCGCCGATACCTGAAGCTCAAGCAGCCGACAGGAGACGCACCCCGATGCATCTGTCTTCCAGCTCGCATGAGGCGCCGAGCGGCCACTACCCGTTCCGGACCAGGCTGGAGGCGGCGATGATACTTCGCGGAGTGATTCGGCTGAAGCTGGACGAGGGCGAGGTCGAGGTGCAGCCACGCACCTGGTATCGGCAGGGCGGGACGCAATACCTCGAGGCCAGACGGCGGGACAGCGGCGAGCGGATGCGGGTGAAGCTGGACCAGATCAGGGATGTCAGCGCCTACTAGAGCTCCCGGATCCCCTGCCCGCACGGTAAGACTTACGGTCCACCAGAGAGATTCGGGTCGAACGCCGAGCCCGGGATGTACGCCCGTCCGCGGAATCCGCTCCCGGTGACGCCGATCGCCCGGAGTTGGGGAGGCGCCGCCAGCGCCCCCGCCCACACCGCGTACACCGGCAGCGACTCCTCCTTGTCCACGAAAACCACCCCTGTCTCCTGGACCGGCTGGTCTGCCGTGATGCCGAGTCCGCCGCCTGCGCTCCTGAAAGCGCGCCGGACCGAGCTCCACCGGATCACCCAGTACGCCCGCGCCGCGATGAGCGTGTCCCCCGCCGAGCGGTAGGCGGTGAGAACGTAGCCGCTCGAGCCCCCCCCGGGGGCGCGCCGCGGGTCGTCGAAGGGCAGCGAGTCGCTCCATGTTGCTCCGGCCGGCGCGGACCAGACGGGAAGCCGCGGAATCACGTGGCGGAGCTCCAACGGAAGCGCCGATGCGCGCACTTCCGCACAGGCCGGGACCACCGGGTCGCATCCGGGCTCGACGCCCGACAGCTCACCGAGCCGCCCGACCTCCAGGTAGAACTGCAGCGTGTCCCCAGAAGAGTTTGCTTCTAGCGTCGCCGGGCGGCCCGGCATGGACGTCACCTTGAGCACGCTGTCGTGCCAGACCAGGTACCGGCCCTCGCGCACCGCGAACCTGATCGTCTTGCGCTCCTCGTAGCGGACGAGCCGCTGCCCGTCGCGCTGCGTTTCTGAAACGTACTCGAAGCCGTAGGCGAACCGGTCGGGCCAGCGGAACCCCAGGGGACTCGGCGAGCGCGCCGTCTCATTGCCGCAGGCGAGCGTCGAGAGGGACACGCCGATGATCAAGGCGGAAAGCCGACCGTGTCTGTATGATGACATTATGATGTCGTGATGCTGTTCTTTTCGGCAAGGCCGTTCGCCGCAGTCCGGCTGAAGCGCCGGAACAGCACGTATCCCGCTGCCGAAAAGAAAGCCAGTCCGCCCCACAGCTTGGCTTCGAAGAGCGCCGGGTTCGCCACGTCGGATGGCGGGATCACCGATGTGACCATCGTGAGGATCGTCGCGCTGAGTCCGAGCGTCGTGACCAGCCGGAGCCCGATTCGTCCTCCGGGAATCCGCGCGACCTCCGGCCCGTCGTCCGGGCGGCGAAGCCGCGCCGCCGCGAGGAAGATGTAGAGGAACGGGATGAAGTTCATGGTGATGGTCATGTCGAGAAGGATGAGGTACGCCTCTCGCACAGTCGAGCCGGCCTGCGACGCCACGATGAGCACGCTGGTGAGGGCGGTCTGGACGACGATCGAGACGTGCGGCGTGCCGTACTTGGGGTGCAGCGTGGCCAGCGACGGCGGCAGGAAGCGGTCGAGGCCCGCGGCGTACGGGATGCGCGCCATGCCGCCCAGCCACGCGCCCACGCCGCCGAGGACCGAGAATGACACCAGGACCGCCGTAAGAACCGGGAGCCAGCGCCAGCCGGCGTGGCCGGCTACCGCCTGAACGGCGCCGAGCCCTCCCGATATCGGGCTCACTTCCGCGGGCGGAACGGCCACCAGGATCGCCGAGGTGCCGAGGATGTAGAGCACGGCGATCATCGCTCCGGAGATCAGCAGGGCCCTGGGCAGCACGCGCCGAGGCTCCTTGATCTCGTCGCCCATCACGGGTGCGAACTCGAGCCCCACCAGGGCGAACGAGAGCGTCCCGAAGTAGGCGACGGTCCGGACATCGCCCAGCGACCGGCTCACCTCCGACCAGTGCCATGGCGTGGCCGACCCGAATCGCAGGAACGCAGTGATGCCCGCGGCGATCAGCAGGACGGCGGCGATCCAGCTCGCCGCGGCTCCACCATTGGTGACCCGCTTGCCAAGCGACAGACCTCGGATATTGAGCCAGGCCGTGAACCACAGTACGCCCAGGGCGAGCGGCACTACGAACCACGGGTCATCGCCGAGGCCCGGGCGCGCAACCACGAAGACCAGATTGGCCGCGAGGAAGAAGAGGAGCGAGGGGAGGTAGGTGAGGTTCGTGACCCAGTAGAACCAGGCGCAGATGAAGCCGTGAGCGTCGCCGAAGGCACGGCGGGTCCACCGGTAGAAGCCGCCCTCCGCCGGGTCGCGCGTGGCCATCTCAGCCACCACCAGGCCAACTGGAACGAAGAACGCGCCGATGGCGAGCAGCCAAAGCAGGATGGATGCCGGCCCCATCTTGGCGCCGGTCGCCATCCCGCGCAGGCTGAAGATGACGGTGACATTGAACAGCACTACATCGGTGAGCGAGAGAACGCGTTTGAGCTGGGGCGGGCTCATGGTGCCGCAGAAAGTAAGCGAAAAAGGGGCCGGTCGCCTGGGTGGCGCCGACCCCGCTTCGAATCAACCGGGCTTTCGTCCGGCTTTCCGCTCGGTCCGCCAGGCGGCGGACAAAAACGTCATGAGGAACGTCGTAACGGCGGAATCAGGGACGTTGCTTGTCGTCCCACTCTCATAATACGCCGAACGACCCGAAATGTTTCATCGCCGCTGCTGCGGGGGCTCCGGGGGCGGCTGCGCCGGGTAGATCAGCGAGTCGCGCACCTCGGGCATCTGGTTGGGCGGGCGCCGGGTCGGCGCGATGGCCGGAGGCGCCCTGGTTTCGCCCCCGAGGCTTCCGACGATGCGGCCGACCATCAGCGACCCCGCGATCAGCGCCAGGGTGACCAGCACCTGGACGACGCTCCTGCGCGTGGTGGGAATGAGCTGCCGCAGGCGGGTGTTCTCTCGGCGAAGTTCCAGCTTCTCGATCGAGCGCTCGACCGTCGCCACGAGGTGCCGCAGATCCACCGGCTTGGTGAGGAAGTTCTCCGCGCCCATCTGCATCGCCTGGACCGCGGTCGGGATGTCACCGTAGCCGGTGAGGAGGATGACGAGCGCCCGCTTCCTGCGCAGGATCTCGAGCACCTGGAGGCCGTCGACGTCCGGGAGTCTGAGGTCGAGGATGGTGACGTCGGGTTCCTGCGACTCGAACGCGGCGACACCCTGTTTTCCGGTAGCGGCCCGAACCACTTCGTACCGCAGGCGCCCGAAGTACTCCGAAAGTCCCTTGAGGACGGCTTCGTCATCATCGATGATCAAGACCCGGCGGCCTTCGCCGCTTGCCGGCTGAGTGGATGCGGTCATAGGCGACAACCTAGAACAACTCGGTCTGGTCCGCCAGCTTCTGAGGCTCGACCAGGAAATCGGACGGCTTGGTGTGCCCGGGGTAGAACGGTCCGGTCCATGCCGGGTAGTTCCAGCCCTGCGTTCCCAGGAGAATGGCGGCGGACATCAGCCGAATTGGCAACGCGGGGCTCGGACGCGCAACTTCCGTCCATGCGTGTCCCGTCTGCTCATTCCTTCCGGATAGCCATCGTTGGCGCGCTCCTCGCCGCGCCGGGCGTCGCCCTCGGCTACGCCATCTTCATCCACGACGCGCTCCCCGCCAGCGCCCTCGGCGCCTCGCGCGCCCCATCGGGGCTCGCCGTAGCGCGCGACACGCTCGCCGGCGCGACGGACGCCGCCGTGGACCGGTTCCGCGGCTGGTTCTACGCGCGAGCGCGGGCGCTGCCGGACGCCGGCCTGCGCAACGCTTTCCGCGCCCGCTACCCGACGCCGGGATCATTCGATGCCCGCGCGATGAAGGAGCTGCTGATGATGAACGGCCAGGCGCTGGTGCTGGGTCTGGACTCGGTCGCCGCCGTGTATCGCGCCCGCTCCGCGACGGACAGCGCGCTGGATCCGCACCCCCAGTACCGACCCGGCGCCCGAATCACTCTCGAGAGCGCGCTCCAGCTCGGCTCGATCTACGTGGACCTGGACCGGCGCAACCAGGACCGGCTATGGCGGCGCGCCAATGGAGCTCCGCGGCTCACCAGCGGCGGCGACACGATCCCGTTCGATCCGATGACGCTGAACATGGGGAAGCTCACCGGCGGGTCGAGCCAGGCGCACGCGCACTACGGCCTGAACCACCACCCCAAGTCCAGCGAACCATCGGTACTCAAGTCGGCGCCGTGGGACTTTGCCAAAGGAACGATGACGCGCCTCATCAGCCAGCAGCTGGCGTACCTGAGCGCGGCGGAGGCACGGCGGGCGCAGTGGATCGCCGCGCACGGAGGGCTCGGGGGCCGATGAGCGTACCGGTCGTCATCGATACCGACCCGGGCATCGACGACGCGCTCGCGCTGATCCTCGCGGCGCGATGGAGCCGGGCGGACCTGCGCGCCGTGTCGGTCACCTACGGCAACACCACGCTGGACCTCGCGGCGCGGAATGCGCGGATTGTCCTGGCGAGGGCGCCGGCCGAAACGCTCGTGCTCCCCGGCTGGGACCGCCCGCTCACTCGGCCGCTCGTGACGGCAAAGGAGACGCATGGAGCTGATGGTCTGGGTGACCACGCCGCGCCCCCTCCCGACCCGGTCCATCCGTCCGGCAGCGCGTTGCGCGATGCGCTGCGCGCGGCCCGGGAGCCGGTCGTCCTCGTCACGCTCGGCCCGCTCACCAATCTCGCGCTCGCGCTCCGGCTCGACGCGGACTTCGTGCGAGCGCGCGTCGTCCGGCACGTGGCGATGGGCGGCAACATCGCGGCCGCCAGCAACACCGGGCCGCACTCCGAGTTCAACGTCTGGTGCGATCCCGAGGCGGCGCGCGAGGTATTCACCGCGGGGCTGGGCACCGTCATGGTGGGCCTCGACGTGACGCGGCGGCTCGTGATCCCGGCCGCCGCGGTCGCCAAGCTCGCCACCCACCCGGACGAAGATGCGCGCTGGTTCGGCCGGTTGCTCGGCTTCTACGTGCGGTTCCACCAAGACGTCGAGGGCCTGCACGGCGCCGTCATCAACGATCCGCTCGCCGTCGCGCTCGCCCTCGAGCCGTCGTGGGGGCGCGCGGAACCCATCCCGGTCGGCGTGGACCTCTCCGAAGGGCCGGAGCGGGGTCGGACGACCATCGGCGACCTGGACGCCGGCGATCCGCGGATCATGGTCTACCGGGACTTCGACGCGCGCCGGGTGCGCGAACTGTTGCTGGAACACCTCTTCGGTCGCTGGCTTACGGACGCCGATTTCGCACCGTAGCTTTCGCGGCCATGACGACACCGGCTCCCCAAGTGGTCAAGGTCGCCATCGTCGGCGTGGGAACGATCGGCCGTGGCTGGGCCGCGCTCTCCGCCGCTAACGGCTGGCACACCGCCCTCTACGACACCGAGGTGAACACCGCCGATCGCGCCGTCGCCGAGGTAGCCCGCCGCGCCCGCGCGCTGGTCGCGGTAGGGCGGGCCCAAGGGGAGACGGTGGAGGCTGGGCTGCGACAGGTGCGGCTCGGCCGTTCGCTCCTCCAGGCTTGCGGGGAGGCCGACTGGATCATCGAGTCGGTGAAGGAGGACCTGTCGCTCAAGCAGCGGGTGTTCGACAACATCGACCAGGTGGCCCGCCCCGATGCGGTGATCTCCTCGTCCTCCAGCGGACTCCCGATCACCGAGATCGCCTCCCGCTGCCGCGACCAGTCACGCTGCATCGTCGCCCACTCGCTGAACCCGCCGGAGCTGATCCCCCTCGTCGAGGTGGTACCGGGGAAGTTCACCGCCCCAGCGACCACCGAGACGGTCCGGGGCTGGTTGCGGACGCTGGGCAGGATCCCGATCACGCTGAAGCGCGAAGTGCCGGGCAACGCGGTGGGCCGCATCTCCGCCGCCGTCTGGCGCGAGTGCATTGACCTGGTCTTGAGCGGCGTCATGGACGTCGACGACATCGACCGCGCCGTCTCACTCGGCCCCGGGTTGGGATGGGCCGCTGCCGGCCCACATCTCACCTACCACCTGGGCGCCGGTGAGGGCGGAGTGAACGTCTTCCTGCAGCAGCTGTTGATGTCGTTCGAAACGTGGTGGGGGAGTCTGGCGCAGTGGACCAAGCTCGAACCGGAGCAGGTGCGGGCGCTGACGAGTCAGATCGAGAGAGCGTACGGCGACAAGCTGGAGACGATACGGGAGGCGAGGGACAGGCGATTGGCGGCCATACTCAAAGGTTTGGAGGCCGCCAGGAAGCAGTAGAGTTGCAGGGTTGCAGAGTTGCAGCGGATCGAAGGTGGAAGGTGGCAGCTACAGCTCATCCCTGGCGGAACCCGATCCGCCGACGCACCGGTGCCGGCGGCACCATCAGCTCGCGGATCGCGTCGAACACCACCCTGAACTGGGCGTCGTACTTCTTCTCCGACTCGTCCCCCGGCGTCACGGACCGAGCCGCCTCCGCCCGATGGCCGGCGATGTTCGAGCGGTCGGCGCGGTTCCTGGTGTAGCTCGCGCTTTTCGATACGGTTCGCACGATTTTTCACTTGGCAGCGGCGCATCTTCCCGCCATGATGTAGT
Organism: Gemmatimonadales bacterium; assembly: GCA_030697825.1. Lineage (NCBI taxonomy): Bacteria > Pseudomonadati > Gemmatimonadota > Gemmatimonadia > Gemmatimonadales > Gemmatimonadales bacterium. The sequence continues at coordinate 17,701 of JAUYOW010000246.1, forward strand.
CGTGAATCCGGGTCACGATGTGCTGCCGTCCCGCCGGAGCAAGCTGTTGGAGCGAGTGCGCGAGACGATGCGGGTGCGCCATTTGAGCCCGCGGCCGGTGCCGGGCGGGTCGAGCTGCCCGACGCGCTGGATCGCAAGTACCCCGAAGCTCCTGGCGAGTGGGCGTGGCAGTGGGTCTTTCCGGCGCGGCGGATGTACCAGGACCGGCGGACGGGCGAGCGCCGGCGTCATCACCTGCACCCCTCGCTGGTGCAGCGCTCTTTCGTGGCGGCCGTGCGCGCCACCGGGACCGGCAAGCGGGCCACCTGCCACAGTCTGCGGCACTCCTTCGCCACCCACCTCCTGGAATCCGGCTACGACATCCGGACTGTCCAGGAGTTGCTGGGCCACCGCGACGTGCGCACCACGATGATCTACACCCACGTGCTCAACCGGGGCGGTCTCGGGGTTCGGAGTCCCGCGGATGGGCTGCTCGAGCTGTCGGCAACCCCCGTTCCTCAGCGTCGTCCGGGCGCCATCGCGTAGCGCCGCCGCCAACACGGCGGGCCGGCCGACACCCGTACCTTCGCCACCGCCGGGCCGAGGCCTTGCGGATAGACCGCGATCTCGTGCAGTCTATCACCGGCTGGGGTTCGGCCCGCCGCGGCCGCATCTTCGTTGGTGCCGGGGGGTTGAACCGCTTTTCGCCCGCGCTCCGGCGAGCGATAGGTTGCGAGGAGATGCTCGACCGGCGTGCTAGACAGTTCTGTTCAATTACTAGTTAGGCGCACTCCCGCCGGCCATCCCTGCTCGGGTGGCCGCTGCTGAAGAGGAGGCTCGATGTTCCCTGTGTTGGAGTGGTGGGGCTACCTCGCCATCGCCGCGCTACCAGTCCTCGGCTTCGGCCTTGGTGCCCGTTGGATGTACTGGCGGGAACGAATGATGCTGCGTCCACCAGAGCCGCCGGCGACTCCCCTGCCCTCCGGAAGCGATCTCGACACCAGAATGATTGGCGCCGTCGAATCACTCCAGCGGCAGCTGGAGGAACTCGCGGAGCGGCAGGATTTCGCCGAGCGCATGCTGGCGCAGCGATCGCCGCAGTTGCCTGCGGGCGGCGCGGCGCGCGAGCAAGATACGCCAGCGTGACGTCTCAGTAACGCCGTCCCGGCTGGCGGTCAGCGCCTAACCAGCGCTTGCAGTTGCCGGGCCGCCCTCTACCCTTAGAGGTAGGCGCCGGGCACGGTCTGGGCGGCCCGCAACTGAAGCGCTATTCGTTAGGCCGCAACACAGGCCTGCCCGGTGGCCCCACTTCCTGCATTGAGCTCTTAATCCTTGATCCTAGCCGCGCGGACCCCAGCAGCGGGCTACCGACGCCCCGGCGCGGCCATCTGGTTCGGGTCCTGATAGATCATCACGTGCGCCCACGGGGTGCCCGCGAACATGATGTACGTGCCCGCCCCGTTCTCCTTTGTCGGCAACCCGGTGCCGGCCGGGTCGT
>JAUYOW010000247.1 GCA_030697825.1 Gemmatimonadales bacterium
GCGGCCAGGTGGACATCACCTCGGGCAAGTTCGTGTTTTCGGCGTCCGAGGCCTATCTGATCGAAAACGGCAAGGTCACCCGTCCGGTAAAGGGTGCGACTCTCATCGGCAACGGCCCGGACGTGCTCACGCGCGTGTCCATGGTCGGGACCGACTTGCAGCTCGACAGCGGCGTCGGCACCTGCGGCAAGGAAGGCCAGAGCGTGCCCGTGGGCGTGGGCCAGCCGACGTTACGCATTGACGGCCTCACCGTTGGCGGTACGCAACATGACTAACCAGGTGCTCGACGCCATGGATGGCGGAGGTACGACTTCAGGGAAGAAGGAGGTAGAGCGGCGTCAGGAACAGCCGCCGAGAGCAACGCCGGGAGCAGTTGCCGAGGCCTCCACGGCGGATACTTTTGCCGACGACAGCGCGCGCCGGCGGCTGGCGGACGTGGTCGGACAGGCGCTGGCCGAGGCGCGCGGCATGGGTGCGTCGCAGGCCGAGGCCGCGATCAGCATCTCCCAGGGATTGTCCGTGACCGTGCGCCTGGGCGAGGTCGAGACCGTGGAGCACACGCGCGACAAGGGGCTTGGTATCACCGTGTATTTTGGCCAGCGCACTGGTTCGGCCAGCACCACCGACCTCTCGCCCGCGGCGGTGCGCGACTCGGTGCGCGCCGCCTGTATCATCGCCAAATACACCGCCGCCGACGATTGCGCCGGCCTGGCCGATCCGGCGTTGCTGGCGCGCGAATTCCCCGACCTCGGGCTTTACCACCCGTGGAATCCCGGCATGGATCAAGCCATTGAACTGGCGCGCGCCTGCGAGGCCGCAGCGCGCGATAGTGACCGCCGCATCGCCAATTCCGAGGGCGCGACGCTGTCGTCGCACGCCGGCCTCGAGGTCTACGGCAACAGCCACGGTTTTCTCGGCAGCCAGGCGGCGACGCGCCACGGGCTTTCCGTGAGCGTCATCGCCCAGGACGAAAGCGGCATGCAGCGCGATTACTGGTACAGCGTTAATCGCGCCTCGACCGGGCTCGAAACGCCCGCAAGCATCGGCCGCGAAGCCGCCCGGCGCGCCGTGCACCGCCTCGGCGGGCGCAAGCTCACGACGCGCCGCGCGCCGGTGGTGTTCGAGGCGCCGGTGGCCTCGAGCCTGTTGTCGCATTTCGTGTCCGCGGTGCGTGGCAGCAGCCTCTACCGCCAGGCATCGTTTCTGCTGGATAGCCTCGGAAAACCGGTGTTTGCACCGGGGGTGCATCTCCACGAGCAGCCGCATTTACCGGGGGCGCTGGGCAGCGCTGTCTACGACAGCGAGGGCGTAGCGACGCGCCCGCGCGATTTGGTGCGCGCCGGCGTACTGCTTGGTTACGTACTCGATTCGTATTCCGCGCGCAAGCTCAAGCTCGTTACCACCGGCAATGCCGGCGGTGTGCAT
>JAUYOW010000248.1 GCA_030697825.1 Gemmatimonadales bacterium
GCTCTCCGCGGGGCTGACCAGCCTGCTCCGCGGGCTCAACGACGCACCGAAGATGTTGGCCCTCGGCCTCGTCGCGGCGGCGGGCTCCGTGTCGGGCCAGTCCCTCTACGTGCTGGTCGCGCTGGCAATGGGGGCGGGCAGCTACGTTGCCGGCTCCCGGGTGACCGCGACGCTGGCGGGGAAGGTCACGAAGCTGTCGCCCGACGACGGATTCGCGGCGAACCTGGTGACGTCGGTCCTGGTCGGCGCCGCATCGGGATTCTCGCTCCCGGTGTCCACCACCCACGTTTCCTCGAGCGCCGTGATCGGAGTCGGAATGCACCGCGGCAACGTACGCTGGAGGATGGTGCGCGACATGGCGCTGGCGTGGCTGGTGACCGTGCCGCTGGCCGGGGTGGTGGCGGCCGCCGCCTATTCGGTCGCCGGCCTCTGGCGGTGAGATGACGCGGACGACGCGACTGGTCCTGGGGGCAGCGGTGGTGGCGGAAGTCGCCGGCGTCGTGCTCGTTGCGCCGCTCGATCGCTGGGCCCTGCCGTTCGTGGAGTGGATCCGGAGCGCCGGCGCGACGGCCGCGGTGGTCTACGTCGCGGTCTACGTCGTCGCGACGCTCGCGCTACTGCCGGCCTCGCTGCTCACGGCGGCGGCGGGGTTCGCCTTCGGGCCGGTGTGGGGGATACTGGTCGCCTCGCCCACCAGCGTGCTCGCGGCGACCGTCGCCTTCCTGCTGGGACGGACCGTCGCACGCGAGTGGGTGCTGCAACGGCTGCCGAAGTGGCCGCTGTGCGCCGCCATCGACCAGGTCATCGGCGACCAGGGCTTCAAGATCGTGTTGCTGCTCAGGCTCTCTCCCGTCCTCCCGTTCGGCCTGCTCAGCTACGCGCTGGGGCTCACGCGCGTCCGCCTGCGCGACTACGTCCTGGGCTCGTTCCTGGGCATGCTGCCGGCGACGATCCTCTACGTGTACGTCGGCTCGCTGGGCACCAACGCCGGGGACCTGCTGCATGGGAGTGGGGCGGCGGCCGGCATCGTGACCCAGGCCCTGCGGTGGGCCGGTCTCGCCGCGACGGCCTTGGTGGTGGTGCTGGTCGTCCGCCGCGCGAGAAAGCTGTTGCGAGAGACGTGCAAGGAAGACGCCGCCGGCAATCCGCTCGTCGCCGCCTGACCCCTACGTCCATGCTCGATCGCCGCCGCCGCCGCGAAGATCCCTTCGCGTAGCGCTCGCGGGACCCGAGGCGTAGCTGCCGGAACCCGGGGCCTGCCTTGTGCGTTATATACCCATGGGGGTATCTTCGCGGCCGTGACTACTACTCGTGAGGTGACTGTGTCCACGACGTGCGCCCCGGCGGTATATCTGAGGCCGGAAGTCGAGCGCCGCATCCAGAACCGGTTGAAGCGGCTCGAGGGCCAGGTGCGCGGGGTCCAGCGCCTGCTCGCCGCCCATCAATCGTGCGACGATCTGCTGGTGCAGCTCGGGGCCATCAAGCAGGCCATGAATGGCATCATGGTGGAGCTGTTCGAGGGGCATATCGAGACGTGCGTCGCTGAGGACGTGCGGGGGGGGCGTGGCACGAAGGCGCTCGCGAGTCTGAAGGGCGCGCTGGCACACGCGCTGCGGCACGCCTCATGATCCGGCGGGTCTGGGCATCGGCGGGGGGCGCCGTGGCGGCGGCCGCGGCGTCGGCGCTGTGCTGCGCGGGGCCCCTGGTCGCCGTAGCGGTGGGTGTCTCCGGGGCGGGACTCGCCAGCACCTTCGAGCCGCTGCGGCCGTACTTCGTGGGCGCGACGGCGCTCGCGCTCGGCGTCGGCCACTGGAGCCTGCGGAAGGAGGAGCGCAACGCCTGCGAGCCCGGAAAGCCGTGCGCCGATCCTCGCACCCGCCGCATGATGCGCAGGACCGTGTGGCTCGCGACGGTCTTCGCCGCGGTGTTCGCCACGTTCCCTTACTGGTCGCGGTTCGTCCTTTAGCAGGAGGAAGGTTCGATGCTGCAGGCGATGAAGATCGGTTTGGCGTCCGCTGTGGTCGCCCTTTCCGCGGCGCGGCTGTGCCCCTGGTGCGGCGGGTCGCCCGTCGGGGCGGCCACCCTCGCGGCAGCGGAGGTGCAGGCGCCCGACACGGCGGTGGCGCGTGTCGCGATTCAGGGGATGACGTGCGGGAGCTGCGCGACGACGGCGCGCCTGGCGCTTCAGCGCCTAACGGGCGTGTATCACGCGAGAATCTCCTACGACTCGGCCAGCGCGGTGGTGCGGTACGATCCCCGGCGCGTGACGCCGGAGCGAATCGCGCAGCACCTGCGACGGATGACCGGCTATCGCGCCACGCTCACGGCTGAGGACAGCGCCGTCGGCGGCCGGCAGGGAGGCGGGTGAGATGGCCGCCGAGCGGGCGATCGAGCTAGTCATGGATGCGAGAGGTGAGCACGGCCGCACGGAGTTCGACCTCGTCATCGTCGGAGGTGGCTCGGCGGGATTCGCCGCCGCGATCAAGGCCGCCGAGCTGGGCGCGCGCGTG
>JAUYOW010000249.1 GCA_030697825.1 Gemmatimonadales bacterium
GGAGCAGCGCGCCGCCGTCCCGGCTGCTGCGCCAGACGGGCGACCACACCACTGAGCGTGACCATGCGCCTCCGCGCGCGCGGTCATCCTCGTGGACCGGACATGCCCGGGCTGGACTGGGCAGGACTCCACGAGGCCATCGCGGCGCTCTAGGCTTTGGTCGAGCGACTTTCAACCGCGCCGCAGGGCGCGCACATTGCACAGGGGGACTAATGACACGAGAGAATTCGGCCCGCGCAGGCGGCAAGCAACGTCAAGGGCGCAATTGGCGCCGGAGGCTTTGGTGGGCGACGGTTTCGGTCGCCGGGCTGGTGCTTGTCGGCCTAGTGGCGCGTGGGGTGAGCTCCGGGGGGCAGGGCGGTCATCCGACGCCGCGGCCCGGCGTCACGGCCGCGAACGTCCTCCCGCGCTCGATGCTGACGGGGTACATGAACGAGGTCAACGCATACGCCGCGGCGCGGGAAAACCCCGAAGTCCTCGACGGCCTGTACTGCTACTGCGATTGCAGCAAGCACTCGGGTCACCGGTCGCTGCTCACCTGCTTCGAGAGCCAGCACGGCGCGGCATGCGAGGTCTGCCAACGGGAGGCGATCATAGGCGCAGAGATGCACGGGCGGGGAGCGACCCTGGATCAGATCCGGCAGGCAGTGGATGCCCAGTTCGGGAGTTGAGGCCCCGAGCGTTGCATGAGTGCGAGGCGAGTTCGCGAGTGATCGGCTCAGCGGCCTCGGCTACTGGCTGTCCGGCCAGCACTACGTGCCCAAGAGCGCGCTGGCCATGTACACGCGGTACGAGGCCGCAGATCCAGACCGCGACACGGCCGGTGACGCGACCAGCCGGTTGGTCCTGGGGGGGTACTGCCGCTGACGCTCCCCGAGTACCTGCGCGTGAACCTGGAGTACTCGCTGAGGAACCCGCAGGCCGCGGGCGCACCCTCGACGCACAACGGGGCGGCGGCGCTGCGGCTCACGTTCTGACCGCGATGCAGCGGAGGTGGATGCGTCCTCCACACCCGAAGCGCCGGGGAGGCGGTGCGGCTCGTCACCGACCTCGACCTCCTCGCGTTCCGCCTGGCCGGCTCGGGCTGCGATTAACCCGCAGGGAGGACAGCAATGAGCAAGTCGCGTTCCAAGAAGCATGGCGCAGCGCCAGCGCAGCCGTCGAGTGAGGATGTTCCGAACCACGCCGACATGAGGAAGTTCATGTCGAGTCTGAGGGTCCGCGCGGCGCGGAACGCGGCACCGAAGAAGTTGGCGCCGCCCACCGCCGATGCGGCCATGTACAACAGCCCGACTGCGTCGAGCCGGATCACGAGCCACCCGCCGCTGTCTGGAACGCCTGTGAGCCAACTCAGCGCGACCCCCGCCGACCACAGAAGTCCCGAGGCGTAGGTGCGGTGCGCAAAAGCGGTGCGCCACGGCGAGGGGCGCTCCGTCGGGCTCACCGGAGCGCCGCCTCACCACGCTCCCCGGTCGCGATACGCACGGCGGCCTCAAGCGGGAGCACGAACACCTTGCCGTCGCCGGGCTGTCCGGTACGGGCCATGTCCGCCAGGTGCTCCGCGATCGCCGACGCGCGATCGTCCGGTGCGGCCACGAGGATCGCCGTGTGCGGCACGAAATCGACCAGCTCCTCCTCCGGCACATGGCTATGCGGTGCCGACTTCTCCCGGCCGAATCCTCGGACTTCAAGCACGGTCATTCCCGGAAACCCGGGGTCCGACTCAACCGCGTCCAGGATGCCTGTCACCTTGAACGGCCGCACGATCGCAACAATGAGTTTCATCGCTCCCCCGTTAGAACTCGACGCGCCGCCGCTCGAACACACCGTACAGGACCGGCAAGACGAGCAACGTCAACAACGTGGACGTGACCAGACCACCGACCACGACCGTCGCGAGCGGCCGCTGGATCTCGGAGCCTGCACCTCGCGCGATGAGGAGCGGGACGAGCCCGAGGCTCGCCACCAGGGCCGTCATCAGCACGGGTCGGACCCGCAGCATCGTCCCGCGCACGACGGCCTCCTCGAGCGAGGCTCCCTCGGCGCGTACCTGGTTGAGACAGGTGACGAGCATGACCCCGTTCAGTACCGCCACGCCGAACAACGCGATGAACCCGACCGACGCTGGTACGCTGAGGTACTGACCGGTCACGAACAGGGCAACGATCCCCCCGATCAGCGCGAACGGCACGTTCAGGATGATGAGTGTGGCCTGGCTCGCCGAGTTGAGGGAGCCGAACAGGAGCAGAATAAATGTATCGAGGGCGGCGCGGCAACTCGGTTGCGGTCGCGGCCCGTCCATCTCTCGGGAGTCGAAACCGTGCGCCAGGTGGTTGCCGGCCCCGGCCTCACGGCCCCTGGCGACGCCGCCCCGACGTGTGGGTCTGCACGACCAGCCAGCGCCCGTCGCGCTTCTCGAGGATCGCCGTGCCTCTGCCCTCGACCTCCACGTGCCCTTGCGGCGTGTCCGCGATCAGCTCGTAGCGGAACGATGCCCACGCCACGTTGCTCCGCACTTGCGGCTCGATCTCGTAGTACCGGTAGGTGAAGTTGTTGAACTCCGCGAGCTCGGGCGCGAGATGGTGGTCCCGGTAGTCCACCCAGCCACGGTTGACCCCGGCGCCCTCGATGATCCTCACCCACGCATCCGGCGCGTACAGCGTGTCCAGGCCGGCCACGTTCTTGGCCTGGCTGAACGACGCCAGCGCCTGAACCACCCCGGTGACCAGGTGCTCGTCGTGGGACTGGGCCGACGCGGCCGGCGCGCCCAGGGCACCTGCGACGAGGACGGCGACGGCGGGACGCAACAGTGATCGCATGTCTCAACTCCTGTCGTGAGAGAGTGTCGCGGAGCGCCGCAGCAGCAGGGACTCATGCGCGCCGAGCGGAGTCGGGTTGTAGAACTGCGTGAGGACGATCCCGGTGACGGCCAGCAGGGTGAGGGCCACGAGCGTGAGCGCCCCGAGCATGAAGTCAAGGCGGTTGGCGCGCGCGGGGACCGGGTAATCGAGCGCGCCGAGCGCGAGACGATCGCGGAGGGCGGTCAACGCTCGTCGTGCCGGTGCGCGGGAGCGGGAGCGGCCGTCGAATCACGCGCGGCCGACCGCAGGATGCCGGTCGCTGCACCGCCCATCGCCTCGATCCCGCCCATCATGTCGCCCATCATCAGCCAGTCCTCCATCGTCATGACGTTGCGCGTCGGGTCCCGGAACTCGGCCAGCGCGGCGTAGATCACCTCGCGCTTGCGGTCTCGCGATACCGTGTCGGCCGCGAGGATGTCCGAGATGATGTCGTGCATCATGTGCAGGTTGTCGAAGATGACGGCGGCGCGCGGGTGCCGGGCCGTGAAGAGCGGGGCCACCGACGCGGTCATCGGCATCACCCGCGGCATGCTCCGCGGCGGATCGCGCAGCATGTCCCAGAACCGGGCCAGAGTCGCGTTCACGCCGGCCTTCCGCTCGCTCGGCGTCCGGCCGGCGATGAGCGGTTCGTAGAGGCCGATCTGGAGCCAGTGATAGGCCCAGATGAGGCCGTTGAACTCGGAATGCCGGCGCCGGAAGACCTGGCTGTAGTACTGCTCGTCCATCAGCGCCATGGATTTGGGCGCCGTGGCGAACGCTAGGCCGCGGTTGCTCAGGTAGTAGTCGGTGACGCGCTCGATCAACGAGTCCCTCCGGGCCTCGCCGAGGCGCTCGTCGGCGTAGATGTCGTAGATCTGCCGGTGAAGGATGTGGGCCCAGTCGAACATCATCTTGGCCCGCCACGCCAGGCGCGCATACGTCGGCTCGACTACCTCCTCGGCGACCGCGTAGCGCGGCGGGCGCACCAGCAGGTCCGTGGTGAGGAACCGGTACTCGCGTGCGAGCGCGGTCGTCTGCGCCGCCGAGTCCGGGCGGGTGTAGAGTCGCTCGTAGAGGACGGCGTGTCCGTAGTCGAAGGCGTTGAAGAGGCGCCCCGCCTCGGGGTAGTTCCTCAGAAACATCCAGTTGAACGAGCCCGGATAGTAGAACTGCTCGTTCCGCCGCTCCTGGCCTGACGCCGGACCGCCTAACGCGGGTCCGAGCGCTACGCCGAGCAGCAGGGCCTTAGTGATGGCGTGCATCGTGTCCTCCCATCGGTGCGGGCGCCGCGGCGCGGCCCCGCGGCATGAGGCCCGCGACCGCGAAGGCGCGGGAGATCCCGAATGTCAGGGAATACTCGGGCCCCAGGCCGCTCCGGAGTCCTCGGGAGATGCCCGCGTCGAGCACGGTGTATGGCGACCATTGGTACCGGAGGCCGAGCGACGCGTTGACCTGCACCCGCTCACCGTCGGCGGCCCGGAGGGCGTAGACCTCGCCCACCAGGAGCGAGCTCTGCCGGATCAGCGTGTGGTCCACCGCCGCGCCGTACCACCAGCGGCCGGCGCTCTCGACGGCGGAGGCCGTCCCCTGGCGGCCGAAGCCGTAGGCGCCGTTGAGGTGGAGACGATTGCGTCCCCAGGAGCGCGTGGCGAGGGCCTTCACGGCGACATGCGTCTCGCTCCCGCCCAGGGAGCCGACGGGGAACGTCACGTCGGTCCGGAGCGACAGGGCCGGGAGCACCGGACCTTCGGTGAAGAAGTTGTAGAGTCCGAACACTCGGAGGCCGGAGATGCCCCAGTCGGTGGCGCCGCCGTCCGAGAGGGCGGCGACCGGCAGCTTCACCCCCAGCTCGGCGTTGGGGAGGACCCCGTACTCCACTTCCGGGATGAACCCGTGGACGCGCCGCCCGGTCTTGTCGCGCTCAAAGCGCCAGGGAGCCAGGAACTCGAAAGCGTAGCGCTCGAGCGGATATGCGTCCTCCAGCAGCACCGGACGGTCGTCGTCGAGGTTCCGATAGTCGATCTGCGCGCGCCCGGCCCGTGCCGTGCCCGCGAGTAAGGCGGCCGCGAGGGCGGCCCGCCATGAGATACGCATGATGCAACTCCTCTTCGAAAGTCGTTGAAAAGCGCGAGCGAACGACTACGAGAGGAGCTGGTGCGGTGGTGGAGTCGGGGGTTCCTGGGTGCGGGAGCCGGATGGCCGCCACACCGCGAGCGACAGTGCGGAGAGCCGCGGGGCGAGCCGTACGGTGGTGCGAGTAACTGCGAGTGCGGTGCCGGCCGAGCTGCATGGTGAGACGAATACGCACACCGGCACGGAGCAGTGCGAGCATCCGCCCTCGGCGCCGGCCGCGATCGAGGGGCCGGGCGCCGCCCGCCCGCCGTGCGCGTGGTCAACAGCACCCTCGTGCGAGCCGTGCGCGGCGCACTGCGGGTTGCCGGCAGAATTTGCGGGGTGCGCGCCGGCCGGCCGGGGAATGACGGCGAGCGCCGCCGCGGCGACGATCGCCCCCGCCGAGAGGCGCGATACCAGGTGAAGCCGCAGCAGGCCGAGGATCATGAGCGATGGCAATATACCCGAACGCCGGGGTCGGGTTCCAGTCCGCCGTGCTGCCGGGGCCGCCCCTTGACGCAGACACCATACCCCCGTATGGTATATCCATGCGACACGCGAGCCACCAGGCGCAGCTCCAGCGCCTCCGCCGCATCGAGGGCCAGGTGCGGGGCATCGTCGGGATGGTGGAGGAAGACCGCTACTGCGTGGATATCCTCACCCAGCTGCGCGCCGTCCACGCCGCCCTGCGCAAGGTCGAGGAGCAGATCCTGCGCCAGCACGTAGACCACTGTGTGGTGGGCGCGGTCAAGTCCGGCCGCAAGGATGACCAGCGAGCCAAACTCGACGAGCTGATGGCCGTCATCAGCCGCTTTTCGACGTGAGGAGACCGTGAAGGATCCCGTTTGCGGCATGGACGTTGCCCCGGAGAAGGCTGCCGGCTCGCTGGACCACGAGGGCACGACTTACTACTTCTGCGGCAAGGGCTGCCTCGAGAAGTTCCGCGCCGAGCCGACACGGTATTCTCAGGGGAGTAAGGGGAGTAAGGGGAGTGAGGGGAGTCAGGTGAGTCAGGGGGGCGTCGAGTACACCTGCCCCATGCACCCCGAGGTCGTGCAGATCGGCCCGGGGGCGTGCCCCAAGTGCGGCATGGCGCTCGACCCGCGGGTCGCGAGCGAGGACGAGGGTCCCAACCCGGAGCTGGTGGACATGACGCGCCGGTTCTGGATCGGCGTAGTGCTGACCGCGCCGCTCCTCGCGATGATGCTCGCGGAGCTGCTCCCGACCAATCCGATCGCCGGTCTCATGATGAGCGGCGCGCTGCCATGGATCGAGGCCGCGCTGGCGAGCCCGGTGGTGCTCTGGGCCGGCTGGCCGTTCTTCGTGCGCATGTGGCAATCGTTCGTGAATCGTCACCTCAACATGTTCACGCTGATCGGCATCGGGACCGGCGCCGCGTACGGCTACAGCCTCGTCGCGACGGTGGCGCCCGGCATCTTCCCGGCCTCGTTCCGCGGCATGGGCGGCGAGGTGCCGTTGTACTTCGAGGCCGCCGCCGTCATCACCGTCCTCGTTCTCCTCGGCCAGGTCCTCGAGCTGCGCGCCCGCGGCCAGACCAGCTCCGCCATCAAGGCGCTCCTCGGCCTCGCCCCGAAGACCGCGCGCCGCGTCAACATCGACGGCACCGAAGCGGACATCCCGCTCTCGCACGTGCATGTCGGTGACCGCCTGCGCGTGCGGCCCGGCGAGCGGGTCCCCGTGGACGGCATCGTGTTAGAGGGCGCGAGCGCGGTGGACGAGTCGATGATCACGGGCGAGCCGATCCCGGCCGGCAAGGCGGCGGGCGACAGGCTCACCGGCGCGACGGTGAACGGCACCGGCTCGCTCGTGATGCGCGCCGAGCGGGTGGGGCGGGACACCTTCCTGGCGCAGATCGTTCACACCGTGACGGAGGCGCAGCGGAGCCGCGCGCCCATCCAGCGTCTCGCGGACGTGGTCTCGGGGTACTTCGTGCCGGCGGTCGTGGCGGGCGCCGTCATCACTTTCGCGGTGTGGGGCCTCGTTGGTCCGGAGCCGAGAATGGCGCACGCGCTCGTCAACGCGGTCGCCGTGCTCATCATAGCCTGCCCGTGCGCCCTCGGCCTCGCCACGCCCATGTCCATCATGGTCGGGGTGGGGCGCGGGGCGACGTCCGGCGTGCTCATCAAAGACGCCGAGTCGCTGGAGCGGTTCGAGAAGGTGGACACGCTCGTGGTGGACAAGACCGGCACGCTCACCGAGGGGAAGCCCAGGCTCGCATCGGTCGTCGCGGGGACGGGCGTGACGGAGGACGAGGTGCTGCGGCTCGCGGCGGGGCTCGAGCGCGGGAGCGAGCACCCGCTCGCGGCGGCGATCGTGGCGGGCGCGGAGGCGAAGCAGCTCGGCATACCTTCCTCGCGACAGTTCGAGTCTCACCCGGGGCAGGGTGTTACCGGTGTCGTGGACGGCAAGCAGGTCGCGCTCGGCAACCAACGCTTCATCGAGGGCCGGGGCGTGGCCCTGAACGGCCTCGGAGAGCGCGCCGCGGAGCTGGCGCGTGACGGGCAGTCGGTGGTCTTCCTGACGGTGGATGGGCGGTCCGCCGGCGTCCTCGGCGTTGCGGACCCGATCAAGGCTACCACGGCGGAGGCGCTCGACCTGTTGCGCCGAGAGGGCGTGCGGGTCGTCATGTTGACGGGCGACAATCGCGTGACGGCGCTGGCGGTGGCGGGGAAGCTCGGTCTCGACGGCGTCGAAGCCGGGGTGCTGCCGAATCAAAAGGCGGAAGTCGTTAGGCGCCTACAGGCCGAGGGGCGCGTGGTCGCGATGGCGGGCGACGGGATCAACGACGCGCCGGCGCTCGCGCTGGCGGATGTCGGCGTCGCGATGGGGACGGGGACGGACGTCGCGATCAAGACCGCGGCGATCACGCTGGTCAAGGGGGATCTGCGCGGCATCGCGCGGGCCCGGCGGCTCTCCCGCGCCACGATGCGGAATATCCGGCAGAATCTGTTCTGGGCGTTCGTCTACAACAGTGTGGGAGTGCCGATCGCGGCGGGGGTCCTGTATCCGGCGTTCGGGCTGCTGCTCAGTCCGGT
>JAUYOW010000250.1 GCA_030697825.1 Gemmatimonadales bacterium
TAGCTCGGAAGGTCGGCCAGCACCTGGTCGACGGCAGCGGCCAGCGCCTCGGGTGCAGGTGGCTCGTCGCGGTCCCACGTGTCCGGATGAGGTACGCCTGTCCCCGCCTCGTCCCCGACGAGCTCTACCGTGCCCCCGCTCGCGGGATACACGACGGGAAGGCCACACGCCATGGCCTCGAGCACGACGAGCCCGAACGGTTCGAGGTACGGCGCGTAGGCCAGGAGGAGCGCGCGATTGTACCACCGCACCAACTCGGCCTCGCTGACCCGCGTGTGGATCTCGAGCGACACTCCGCAGCGGCGGGCCTGCGCCTCGAGAAGGTCGCGGTAGGCGCCGTAGCCCCGGTCCGCCACAATTACCAGCGCAGGGCGCCGCGCCGCAGGTATGCGCCCCAGCGAAGCGACCACGAAATCGAACCCTTTCGTCGGGTGCAGCGCGCCGACTGAGAGTACCACATTCGATCGGTCGAGGCCGAGCGGCCGGAAGCGCGCCGTATCCACGCCCAGGTACACCACGCGGGCCGCCCGGCCATAGGCGCGAAGGATGGACTCGTGCGAGTACACCGAGTTGGCGAGGATCATGCTCGCCGCACGCGCGTTCCTCGCATCCATCGGGCGCAAGACCTGCTTGGCCGCCGCAGTAGCCACAGTGCGCAGGGCACGGGCCGCCGCGCTGCCGGAGGGCCCCACTGCGAGCCCCACCGGTGCTTCGTAGACGAAACGGAGCGGCTCCTGGCAGAAATACGCCGACGGCGTCGCCAGATGGCGCAGGGCCGAGGGCGCGTGGGTGAACTGGTCGTGCGAGGCCAACACCACCTCGAAGCCGCCGCGGTCAACCGCGGCCGCCATCTCACGGTGGATTCGCGCTAGTGCCGCGACGAGCCGGGCGCCCGCCCAGAGCGTGGTCGGACCAAGCTGAGCGAATAGGCTGGGTTCGCGGCTCGGCGGCGCCGGCGCGCGCCACACGTGCACGCGGTCCACCACGGGCTCCAGGGAGAGGAAAGCCTCGTCAGCGGTGTCGGGGAAGAAGGCCTCCACCACGTTGCCCCGCTGCCGAAGGCCGCGGCAATGCTCGACCAGCGCCCGCCGCGCCCCGCCCGACGGCAGATTGTGCACCACGGCGATTCTCACGACGCCTCCCGCATCGCCCTGCGGTACACCTCCAAGGTGGCCCTCGCGGTACGCGCCCACGAAAACTCTCGCTCGCGGAGGGACCCGAGCTCCCCGAGCCGGCGCCGCTCGTCGGTGGACCGCAGCAGCCGCTCCAGGCCCGCGGCGATGGCCTCCACGCTGTAGGGATCGACCAGTAAGGCGGCACCGCCAGCCACCTCCGCGCACGCGCCGCCGGAGCTGGTGAGCACCGGCACCCCCGCTCCCATGGCCTCCAGTACCGGGAGTCCAAAGCCCTCGTAGAGCGAGGGGTACGCGAACACGTGGGCGCCCGCATAGAGCGCGCACAACGTCGCGTCGTCCAGGAGGCCCGTCGCCACGATGGGCCGCCGGGCATCGGGCCGGCGCAACGCCGCCCGGAGTTCCCCCGCGCGACAGCCCCACGGGCCAGCGAGGACCAGGTGCATGGTCCCGAGGTCGGACGGCAGGCGGCGAAACGCCTGGACCAGGCGAACCAGGTTCTTGCGAGGCTCGAGCGTCCCCACGAAGAGCAC
>JAUYOW010000251.1 GCA_030697825.1 Gemmatimonadales bacterium
AGCGGTTCCTGGCCGAGATCAAGACCACCGCCAACCTCCAGCACCCGCACATCCTGAGCTTGTTCGACTCGGGCGAGGCCGACGGCCTCGTCTTCTATGTGATGCCCTATGTCGAGGGCGAATCGCTTCGAGACCGGTTGACGCGCGAGAAGCAGCTCCCGGTCGAGGACGCGGTGCGGATCGCGCGCGAGGTGGCCGACGCACTGGAGTACGCGCACGGCCACGGCATCGTGCACCGCGATATCAAGCCCGAGACCATCCTGCTGCATGGCGGGCACGCGATGGTGGCGGACTTCGGCATCGCGCTGGCCGCCTCGCGCAGTGAGGGCGGCACGAGGATGACCGAGACCGGGATGAGCCTCGGCACGCCGCACTACATGGCGCCCGAGCAGGCGATGGGGGAGCGGGAGATCACGCCCAAGGCCGACATCTATGCGCTGGGGTGCGTGCTGTACGAGATGCTGACGGCCGAGCCGCCCTTCACGGGCGCGACGGCGCAGGCGATCATCGCCCGGGTGATGACGGAGGAGCCGCGTTCGCTGACGCTCCAGCGCAAGACGATCCCGCCGCACGTGGAGGCGGCGGTGCAGTGCGCGTTGCAGAAGCTGCCGGCGGACCGGTTCGCCTCGGCGGCGCAGTTCGCCGAGGCGCTGGGCAAGACCGACTACGCCAGGCCGGCGACGCGTGCGGGGACAGCCGCCTCGCGCGCCGTGGCGCGTACGACGGCAGGGCAGCGCGTGCTGCGCGGTGTGCCGTGGCTGCTCGCCGTGGCGGGTATCGGCACGAGTGCCTGGCTCGTGACCCATCAGCCGCGGCCGGTGCCGCCGCCGGCCGAGCGCTTCACCCTGAGCTTCGGTCGCGGCGCCGCGGCGACGGACGCGACCGGCTCGCCGATCGCGCTGTCGCCGGACGGATCGCGGATCGTCTACCTGGGCCAGGACTCCGCGGGCGCCCGGCACCTGTTCCTGCGCGGACTCGACCGCGTGGACCCCGTACCGATCCCGGCAACCGTCGATGCGATCCAGCCCTTCTTCTCCCCCGACGGCCAATGGCTCGGCTTCGTCCAGGACAACAAGCTCCGCAAGGTCGCGCTGGCCGGCGGGGCCGTGGTCACCATCTGCGACGCCAGTGGCGCGTTCTACGGAGCCTCGTGGGGTGACGGCGACGTGATCGTGTTCAGCCAGGCCGGACGAGTGCGGCGGGTACCCGCGGCCGGGGGCCAGCCGACGGACGTCGCGGTGCCCGATTCATCGCGCCGCGAAGCCTACCGGTTCCCGGAGCTGCTGCCCGGCGGGCGTGCCGCGGTGTTCACGGCCATCACGGACTCCGGCCCGAGCCTGCGGGCGGTCACGCTCCGGGACAGCGTCGTGACGCCGCTTGGCCAGCGGGGGATGAGCCCACACTACGTGGACGGCGGATACCTGGTGTACGCCGAGCAGGACGGCACGCTGTTCGCGGTGCCGTTTGACGCGCGGCGCCTGCGCCTCACCGGCGCGCCGCAGCCGATCACCGACAACGTGCGGCTGGGCCCCGCGCAAGTCGCCAAGCTGGGGATCGCGCGCACCGGTTCGCTCGCCTATCTGAGTGGCTCGGCCGCCCAGTCGGAACTCGTCCTGGTGGACCGTGATGGTCGCGCGCAGTCGCTGCCGGCCGCCCCGGCCAGGTATGCAGGACCACGGTTCTCCCAGGATGGTCGCCGCATCGCCGTGACGATCCAAGACCTTGGTCGTCGCGCGTCCGGGACCTTTCCCGGTGACGTCTGGGTGTGGGACCTCGGGGCGCACAACTTCCAGCGGATCACCTTCGACACGGCGAGCTCCGACGCGGAATGGATGCCGGACGGCCGCCGACTGGTCTACGGTCGCCAGTCGGCTGCCGGCGGGATCGCCCTGTACACCATCGTGACCGACGGCAGCGGCCGGCCGGAGTCGCTGCTGACGCGGCCAAGCCCGACTTTTGAGTCCAGCCCGACGCCCGACGGCCACCGGCTGGTGTTCCGCGAGTCGCACCCGCAGACGGGCCGCGACATCTGGATCATGCCCGTGGACAGCCCGCAGGCCGCGCGGGCGCTCCTCGTGACGCCGTTCGACGAGCGCAACCCCGCAGTGTCGCCCGACGGCCGGTGGCTGGCGTACGCCTCGAACGAGACCGGCGCGTCGGAGATCTACGTTCGCAACCTCGCGGAAGGGAGTGGGCGTACGCGGGTCTCCACCGGTGGCGGCGCCGAGCCGCGCTGGGCGCGCAGTGGCCGCGAGTTGTTCTTCCGGAGCCGCGATTCCGTGTACGTGGTGCCCGTCACGCCGGGACCGGAGTTCCGTGCCGGAGCGCCGCGCGCGCTGTTCGGCGGCCGGTTCACGACCAGTAACGTAACGAACTGGGATGTGGCCCCGGATGGCCAGGGGTTCGTGATGGTGCGCACGCCGGAGGCCGCGCTGGAGGGGACGCCGCTGAACGTTGTCCTGCACTGGTTCGACCAGCTGCGCTCGCAACGGCGGTGAGCGAATGACGGACGCCGTAGCCGCTTGCCGCACGGCCCTCCGGCCGTAGATTCGCAACGGTGAGCGACGACACCCCCCAAGCCCGCGCCGCCGCGCGCCGGAACTGGCAGGCGCACGTCTATCGCCTGGGAGAAGAACCGCCCGGCGACGACCTCTCGGCCGTCACGACTCCCGAGCAGCGACTCGAGATGGTCTGGGAGCTGACCGCCTGGATGTGGGAGTTGTCCGGCCAGCCGCTGCCGTCGTATTCCCGCGCCGAGATGCCCATCCGCGTGATCCGTCGCTCGTGAGAGACGATTGGACTGACCTGCTGTTCGCGCTGCTGGATGCCGAGGTGCGCTTCCTGGTTGTGGGCGCACACGCGATGGGCGTCCACGGCGTGCCGCGCGCCACGCGAGATCTCGACGTCTGGGTGGAGCCGTCGCACGGGAACGCCGAGCGGGTATGGCGTGCCCTCACCGCCTTCGGCGCGCCGCTCGACGCCCTGCGCCTCGAGCAGACCGATTTCGCTGATCGCGCAACCGTGGTGCAGCTCGGCGTGCCGCCCGTCCGGGTGGATGTGCTGACTGACATTTCCGGCGTTCCGGACTTCGCCGCTGCCTGGGCAGCACGCAGCGAACACGACGTACATGGGCGTTCGGTACCGTTCATCGGGCGCGAAGCCCTGATCGCCAACAAACGTGCCTCTGGACGGCCCAAGGACCTCGCGGACCTCGACGCCCTCGGCGAACTGCCTCGCGCCTGACCGACACCTCGCGCCTGGCCACCGCGCTCGCGGACCGCTACGTCATCGAGCTGGAGCTGGGCGCGGCGGTATGATTGCAAGCATGGGTGGCATGGCCATCGCCCTTGCGTTGGGGCAATGTCCTGTCTAGAGTTACATACCAGTTTATAGAAAGCTAGACATGGCTATCAGTATCAAGGATCCGGAGACCGACCGCCTGGCACGCGCCCTCGCCGCAGCCACCGGTGAGTCCCTGACCGAGGCGATCCGCCGTGCGCTGCGCGACCGCCTCGAACGGGAATCGCACCGATCTCGCCGAGGCATCGGCGTCGAAGTCCGGCGCATCCAGGAGCGCCTCGCGAGTTTGCCGGTGCTCGACCGACGCTCGCCCGAGGAGATCGTGGGCTACGATGAGCACGGCCTCCCGCATTGACCGATGGTCATTGATACCTCGGCCATGCTGGCGATCCTGATGCACCAGCCCGCAGCGGATCGGCTGGTGTCGGCGGTGGAGGCCGACCGCACCCGCCTGGTGTCCGCGGCAACCGTCGTCGAGGCGTCACTGGTCCTCCTGGGTCGCTACGGCGAGGCGGGCGATCCCCAACTCGATCGGCTGCTGCGGAGCATCGGCGCGGAGGTCGTGCCGGTCGGCGAGGAGCAGGTGGCGCTCGCCCGCGATGCCGCGCTGCGGTTCGGGCGCGGCCGGCATCCGGCGGCGCTGAACTTCGGCGGCTGCTTCAGCTACGCCCTGTCGGTGGCGCGGGGCGAGCCGCTGCTGTTCGTGGGTGACGATTTCTCGCAGACCGATGTCGAGGTGTGCCGGTGGTAGGTCGATCTTCGGGAACGGCGCTCGCTGACCGCTGAGCGCGCCCGGGCGCGCCGCGAGTTGCGGCGGCGGGGCCTGTCGCTTATCATGATGTCATGAAAGCACGTCATGATCTGCCCCGGAAGGCCGGCCGCGTGGCCGAGCCCGTGCAGGTCTACCTGGAGCCCCCGGATCGGGAGCGACTGGAACGGCTCGCGTCCCACCTCGATGCGACCAAGTCCGATGTGCTGCGTCGCGGGCTCGAAGCCCTCGAGTCGCTGATCCGCCGGCCGGCCTCGCGCAAGCCGGCGGTCGGGCCGCTGCCGGTCTTCAAGGGTGGGCACCTCCAGCCCGGCGTGGACCTCGACGACACGGCGAGCCTGCTCGACCTGATGGAGGGGGGCGATGCGGCTCACTGATGTCAACATCCTTGTCTACGCGTTCCGCGCCGCTGCGCCCGATCACGCCGCACATCGGGCGTGGCTGGACGCGATGGTGGGGTCGGCCGAGGCCTACGCAGTGTCGGATCACGTGCTCGCAGGGTTCCTTCGTATCGTGACGCATCCCCGGGTCTTCCACCCGCCGACGCCGCTCGAGCCGGCGCTCGCGTTCGCGCACGCGTTCCGGGAACGGACGAACGCCGTCCCCCTCGCGCCCGGCGCGCGCCACTGGAGCATCTTCACCCGGCTGTGCCGGGAGGCTGAGGCACGCGGCAACCTGGTACCGGACGCCTGGCTGGCCGCCCTCGCCATCGAGTCCGGCTGCGAGTTCGTGACGACGGACCGCGACTACGCCCGCTTCCCGGGGCTGCGCTGGCGGCATCCACTCGATCGGGCGCATTCTTGACGCCGATGCCCGACACCGTCCGCCTCATGGAGCAGGATTGGATCGCTGCCGCCTTGTTTGTGCCAGACCAGCGTACCACTATTTGAGTCATGCCATCGGTGCTCGACCTCGAGTTGACGCGGCTCCGCGCCATGACCGCTACCGAGAAGGTGGCGAGCATGCACGCGCTGTGGCGCCAGGCGTGGTCCCTCACCTCGGCCGGGGTCCGGGCTCGTCACCTGGAGTGGTCTCCCGAGCAGGTCGAGGCGGAGGTCCGGGAGATCTTCCGCCGCGATCCGCAATGACCGATGCGAGTCTCATCGCGCTCTTCGTTCGACCCCTCAACCAGCTTCGCATTCCCTACATTGTCACGGGCGGCGTGGCGTCGGTCGTCTATGGCGAGCCGCGGTTCACCCGCGACATCGACCTCGTGATCGAACTCCGACCGCGAGACGCCCGGCGGTTCGCCGAAGCCTGGTCCGCCGAGGAGTTCTACGTTCCCCCGGTGGAAGTGATCGAGGAAGAGAGCGGGCGGGCGGCACACGGGCATTTCAACGTTATCCATCACCAGACGGCCATGCGGGCGGATGTCTATCTGGCGGGCAGCGATGCGCTCAATGCCTGGTCATTCGCGCACAAGGCCGTGAGGCGCATCGAGGATGACGACGTCTTCCTGGCGCCGATCGAAGCCGTGATGCTGAGCAAGCTTCGCTACTATCAGATGGGCAAGTCGGATCGCCATCTGCGTGATATCCATCAGATGCTGCGCATCAGCGGAGACCTGGTGGATCGTCCGGAACTCGAGCGCTGGGCCGCGCGGCTCGGGGTCGAGGGCGAATGGAAGCAAGCCCAGGACTTCCAGGAGCCGTAACGGGGTGCCGATCGCCAGGCGCCTCGTATCCCCGAGCACGCGCCCTGCCTGACCGAGACTGGCCGGCCCCGGTCAGGGCCGGTATGTTCGTTCCGCCCTTTCTCCTTCCTTCAGAGGCACCAGTTTGACGGACGCCGTGCAGCGCCTGTCGGTTGCCCTGGCCGACCGCTACGTGATCGAGCGCGAGCTCGGCGCGGGCGGCATGGCCACCGTGTACCTCGCGCACGACGTGCGCCACGACCGCAAGGTCGCGCTCAAGGTGCTGCGGCCCGAGCTCAGCGCCATCCTCGGCGCCGAGCGGTTCCTCGCGGAGATCAAGACCACCGCCAACCTCCAGCACCCGCACATCCTCTCGCTCTACGACTCGGGCGAGGCCGACGGACTGGTCTTCTACGTGATGCCGTACGTCGAAGGCGAGAGCCTGCGCGACCGACTGACGCGCGAGCACCAGCTGCCGGTCGAGGACGCGGTGCGGATCGCGCGCGAGGTGGCCGGCGCACTCGACTACGCGCACCGGCACGGCGTGGTGCACCGGGACATCAAGCCGGAGAACATCCTGCTGCACGACGGCTCGGCGCTGGTCGC
>JAUYOW010000252.1 GCA_030697825.1 Gemmatimonadales bacterium
CGGCGCGGGGGCGGGGGCGGGGGCGGGACGCCGGGGCTGCTGCGCCCCCAGCGCGGACGCGGCCAGCAGCGCCATCCCGGCGAGGGCGAGCCGACGCGCCGCGCGACTAGTCATCTCCGGCCCTCCGCGCGGCGGCGGCGGTGTCCGCGCGCATAGCGGCGCTGTCGGTCACGGGCGGCTTCACGTAAGTCCGGATCTGGAAGGTCGCCTGCAGCAGCGTGCCCCTCGCGCGCAGCGCGGAATCGGCGGTCGGGCTCTGGATGCGCTCCAGCTTCACGTCGTACGGGACGATGATGCGCGCCAGGCTCGCAATGTCGGAAAGGAACTCGCCCACCTGGTCGTACTCGCCGGTCACCGTGAAGCGGAATCGCTGCGTATCGAACGGCGATCCAGACTCCACCGGCTGCGGCACGAAGTTGACGACGTTGGCGCCGCGGATCTTGGCGCGGCTCGAGATGTCGTCCAGCAGGTTCGGCACTTCCCCGGAGAGCGGCACCAACTGGCGCATCAGGTCGAGGGTGGCGCGGTACTCCGCGAGCTGCTGCTCGAGCTGCTGGACCGCGCCGCGCTGCACGTCGCGCTTCGCCTTGCGCACCTGCTCCTCGGTCGAGTCGATCTGCACCTGGAGCGAGTCGCGCGTCTTGCCAAGCTGCTTGACGCCCAGTATCCCGCCGATGGGCGTGCCGGACCAGACGAAGTACGCCCCCGATACTGCGAAGACCGTCAACGCCAGGAAGACCTGGCCGCGCATGTCCTGGGGAATGACGGCCATGGCTAACGCCCCCGCGCCCCGCGCGCCCCGCCGCCCGAGCGCACGCCCCGAACGACGGACGCCGCCAGCGGCTGCATCGTCAGGATCGAGGAATCGGGGACCTGGTATCGCGCCGCGATGATGTACGTGAACACGTCGCGCCCCTGCTCGTTCACCGCCCCGGTGGATCTGGTCGAGGCTCCTTCGATGAACGGCGACTCCTCAAGGTTCCGCACGAAGCGCGTGATCGCCTGGATGTCCGCCGACTTGCCGGTGATCTGGAATCCGGTGGAAGATCTCGTCGAGTCGTCGCCGCCCTCCGCCGCGACCGAGGCCACGTCATCCAGCCAGGTGTAAGGCGGCAGGGCCTTGGTGATCGCGTCCAGGAGGTGCGGCCACACATAGCGGTCGCGGTCGATGTCCCGGATCACCACGATCTGGCGCTGGACCGTGTCGCGCCTGGCCTCGAAGCCCTGGCGTACCCGCAGCACCTGCTCGAGCCGATGGGCATCCGCCTTGGCCGACTCGAGCCGCGGCTCAAGCTTGGAGATGGTGGAGCGCCGCGGCAGATAGAAGAACGCCATCAGGATCGCGATCACCGCCCAGCTCGCCACGCACGCGATGAGCCAGGGATCCTTCACCGCGGTGAGCATCGCCTTGAAGTCGGGCATCTGGAACGAGGCGCCCTTACCGCCACGCCTCTTCCCGGCACCCGGCAACAGGTTGATTTCGATCATTCTTGCGCCCGCGCCCTACGAGGACCGGAGGGCAAGGCCCATGGGCAGCATCAAGAGCGGCACCACCTCGTCCATCGAGAGGGTGTCGAAGACGCCGTCCCTGACCTTGATGTTCTTGATAGGATTCGCTTTCTCCACCGGGATCCGCAGGCGGTCGGCGAGCACCTCGCCGATTCCCGGGATCCGCGAACCGCCGCCCGACATGTACATCTTCGCCATCGCCACGCCGCTCCGGCTGGCGGTCTGGAGGAACGCGCCCGCGCGCTCGATGCCGACCGACATCTCCTCGCCACGGCTCTCGACGTACGGGTCCAGCACCGGCGAGCGCTCGAACGCCTGGAGCAGCTTGTCGGCCTCCTCCGCGCTCATCCCGCGCTCCCGCTGCAGGTCCTCGCGGAACCGCCGCGTGCCGAGCGCGAGATCGCGCGTGAGGATCGGCACGCCGTCCTCGAGGATGTTGATGTTCGTGACCTCGTGGCCGATGTTCAGCAGGCCGATAGTGCCCGTGAGCTCGTCGGGATAGTTGGCCTCGAACGCATTGTGCAGCGCGAAGGCATCCACGTCGACGATCTCGGGCTGGAGCCCGGCGTCGGTCAACAGCGCCTGCTTGTTCTCCACCAACTCGCGTTTGGCTGCGACCAGCAGGACGTTCATCTGGAGCCCTTCCGCGTCGGGGTCCAGGATCTGGAAGTCGAGCTGAACGTTCTCCATGCCGAAGGGCACGTGCTGCTCCGCTTCCCACCGGATGACTTCGCGCGCGTCCGACTCCTTCATCCGGTCCATCTGGATCTTCTTGACGATCACGTCTCGGCCGCCCACGGCGGTGACGACCTTCTTCTGCTTCACCCCGCCGGTGACGAAAAGACCCCGGATCGCGTCCGCCACGATCCCGGGATCCATGACCTCGCCCTCGACGATCGCATCGGCCAGGACGGGCGTAATGGCCACCTTGACGAGCTCGGGCTCACCCTTGGCGTGGTCGATCACCACGAGCTTGATGAGACCGCTCCCGACGTCCAGGCCAACCGTCTTCTTCTTGCCACCGAAAAGCGCCATATCTGCCGTTGGTTCAAGAAGATAGGGGGATGAGGGCCATCTACGATAGCGCTCATCCCCTGACTTGTCAAGGTACTTTAAGCGAAGTGGCGAAAGTTAAGTGATATCTATCACTTACGTCGCTGGCACCCCTCAGAAAAGCTCGGCCCACGACCGCTGGGCCAGGAGCCGGCCGGGGGCGTTGAACTGGAGCGCTCGGGCGATGGCACACGAGGAATACGTGACCACAGCGTCACCCAGCACCGACGACGTCTCCAGGTCCACGTTGGCAGCCATCAGTCCGCCGTTGAAGTGACCTCCGGTGCCCGACGTCTTGAGGCTGCCGCGGATTATCACCGGCCCGTAGAACTCGAAGCCACCCTGAACGTCGAGGTCCCCCGACACCAGCAGAATGCCCTGTCCATAGCCGCCGGTCAGCTTGAGGTCGCCGTTCACGTAGATGATCGGGAAGTAGTTCCGGCAGCCCGCCACAGCGATGGTGCCGGTTGGGGAGACGCCCGGCTCGCCCCAGTTGCTGAGGATCGCCGTGGTTCAGGTAGTG
>JAUYOW010000253.1 GCA_030697825.1 Gemmatimonadales bacterium
GTGATGGTGCCCATCATCTGAATGGCGTCGCCTGCCACGCTCGCGCCCTGCTCCCTGCAATGAGGATTGAGAAGCCCAACCTAGCGGGCCGGGGAACCGCACGCAATTCGCCGGGTTTCGGCCAGCTTGCCAATATAACACTGCTGTGCCACCTTATGTGAAATATTTCACAAGCCTCTACCGCGACCTCCCCTGGCGGTCGGGGGTACTCAGCAGGCGAGCGTGTTCCCCTCTTTCTCCGGAGTGATGTGGCTATGAAGCGCTGGTCTATCGCTGTTCTGCCCGTGCTCGCGCTGAGCGCGGCCGCGTTCGTCCACCCAGCCGAGCGGACGCCACCTCCCGCGACCGTGCGAGTGCGCATGCTCCAGGCGGGAACCCAGTTCAAGTTCGAGCCGGCTGGCATCCGGATCAACCCCGGCGACATCGTGGAGTTCGTGAACGTCTCGGGCATGCCGCACAACGTGCAGTTCTACCCGAACCGGATCCCGGCCGGCGCGAAGGATGTGCTGAACCGCGCCATGGCCCAGCGGATGGGCGATGTCGCGGGCCCGATGATGATGCAGCCCAACCAGGTCTATCGGATCAACTTCGCGGGCGCGCCGCAGGGCACGTACGACTACATGTGCCTGCCGCACCAGGCGCTGGGCATGAAGGCGACCATCATCGTCGGGCAAGCCGGCGGCCCCGGCAGCACGATCAACGACGGCGAACCGACGCCGGCGCAGGTGCCCGTGCGTCACTAGGCCCGGCGCACCAGGCTCCTTGCGACCTTCTCCGCCGGGAGATAACTCTCCCGGCGGAGGTGTATCATGCCCAGCGCCCAGGGTCAGGAGAACTTCGATCTCCTCGCCGACATCCCCATTGACGAGGTACAGTCCACGCCGGACGGCTTCGTGATGCAGGGACGCGGCGCGGACCGCGCCGGCTACCGTCTCGAGATGCACATCGACTGGCCGGTGGACCCGAAAACCAAGGCCGTCCTCGGCGAGATCCTGTCCCAGACGGAGGTGCGCGTGATGCGATGGCGCGCGCCGGGACTTCCCATGCGCCGTGGATAGCGCACGTGCTTCGCGTGATTCGTGTCACGGCGGCGGCCCCCCCTCGGGGTGTAGTCTGCTCCATCGGGGAAGACCGCCGTGGCTTGACTTGCCGCTCCTCCGGGGCGTCGGCATATTGGGCCATCAGCCGGCTTTTCCGTTCACCATTCGAGGCGTGCCCATGAGCGCTCTCCTCTTCCGCACCCGCGACGTGTTCCGTTTCGGGCTGCTTCTGTCGGCCGGCGCGTGCGCGGCCGCCGCCGGCGCGCGGGTCAGCGATGTGACCCCACAATCGATCCCGACGCTCGAAGCGGAGCAGAGCCAGCGGCCCCAGGACCCGGCCGTCCTATCCCGCCTCGGCGTCGCCTACTTCAAGGCCAATCGGCTCGAGGAAGCACGGCAGGCGCTCGATACGGCGGTGGCGCGCGATCCCAGCCACGGGATCGCCGCGATCTATCTCGGCATGACCACCGAGGCGCTGGGGGACTTTCCCGCGGCTCGCACCGCGTACAACCAGTACATCGTGGTGGGACGCAGCCGCGAGCTGAAGGGCACGGCGCGGCAGCGCCTGGCGCTCATAGGCCGGCGCGAGCTGGAGTTCCAGGCGCGTCAGGCCATGGCCCAGGAGTCCACGCTGCTGCTCAGCGCTCCGACGCCCAACACGGTCGCGGTGATGCCGTTCACCTACAGCGGCACCAACGCGGAGATCCAGCCGCTCACCCGCGGCCTGGCGCAGCTTGTGATCACAGATCTCGCGAAGTCGCGGCAGGTGACGGTGCTCGAGCGTGAGCGCATGCAGGCGATGCTCGACGAGATGCGCCTCTCGGAGCAGGGCAACGTGGAACAGCAGACCGCCGTGCGCAGCGGCCGCCTCCTGCGCGCCGAGCGCGTGGTGCAGGGCACGATCGCCGAGCGCGGAGACCAGCTGCGGGTGGACGCCGCCGTGGTGGACGTGGCCACCGCGGGCGTCGCGGCCACGGGGAACGCGTCGGATCAGCTGAGCCGGCTCTTCGACCTCGAGAAGGCGCTCGTGTTCTCGATCTTCGAGAACCTCGGCATTCAGCTCACCGACGCCGAGCGCGCTTCCATCAACCAGCGTCCCACTGAGAACATCCAGGCATTCCTGGCTTACAGCCGCGGCCTCGAGGCGGAGGATCGCGGCGACTTCCAGGTGGCGCGCGAGGCCTACAGCCAGGCCTCGAACCTCGACCCGAGCTTCCAGGCGGCCTCGGCGGGCGCCACTCAGGCCTCCGACCTCTCGACGGCGGAGGCGCAGTCGGTGAGCGATGTCGAGGTGACGGTCACCCAGAACGCGAACCAGGAGACGGGAGCGGCGCCGCCGCCGGCGGCCGACGCGCTGACCAACGCGGTCAACGCGGTCGCAGGTACGAATACGTCTCAGCAGCAGCAGGAGCAGCAGCAGCAGCAGACGCCGACCACGCCGCCCGGCAACCGTGACCCGACCGCCGAGGCCACCGGCGGCGGCGTGAAGCCGACCACCGGCACGGTGGTGATAATCATCCGGAGGCCAACGTGACCGCCCGCCGGGGGTTCCGCGCGTCCGGCCTCGCCGCTCTCGCGCTGCTGGTGGCGCCGGCGGCGTTGCGCGCGCAGGAGGCGCGTCGGACGCTTTACACCGGCGTGGAGTACCGTACGCTTTCCTTCGACCCGGGCCTCGGCACCAAGACCGTGAGCGAGCTGGTGGTCCCGATCGGTCTCGTCCTCCCGTTCTCGAACCGCGTTACGGTCGACCTTGGCACCCGTTTCGCGCGCGCCGAGCGAACCGACGAGAGCGGCGCCAGTGGGACGATCTCGGGACTCACCGACCTGCAGGCGCGCGCCGTGATCCAGCTGGTGCCCGACGTGGCGCTGTTCACCGTCACGGCCAACCTGCCCACCGGCAAGACGAAGTTGTCCAACGAACAGCTGGCCGTGGCCGGCGCGATCGCGTCCGACCTGTTGCCGTTCCCGGTCTCGAGCTTCGGGTCCGGCACGAGCGTCACGACCGGCCTCGCGTTCGCGGTGCCGGTCGCCGGCTGGGCGCTCGGCCTGGCGGGTAGCTACCGCATGAGCGGCAGCTTCACGCCGCTCGCCGGCGTCGATTCGTCCTACAAGGCGGGCGCCGAAATGCGCTTCCGCGCCGGTGTGGACCGGGTCGTCGGCCAGGGACGCGTCTCGTTGGGCTTCACCTACTCGAGCTTCACGACCGACGAGTTCGGCGGGTCGGGCGTATTCCGGCCGGGCAAGCGGTACATCGGGCAGGCGGGGGTCAGCCTTCCCCTCGGCAACATGGGCCTGTCGCTCTACGCGTGGGACCTCTATCGCGCCTCCGGCACGGTGCCGGTCAACGGGCTGACGACCGAGAAACAGAACCTCATGGCGCTCGGCGCGGCGCTATCCATCCAGCGGGGTCGCAACGTCTTCAGGCCGTCGGTCGAATACCGGCTCTTCGGCGAAGGCGATTCGTCGCTCGTCAAGGCGGGCACGCTGCTCTCGCTGGGCGCGCGCTATCAGATGGCGACGGGCGAGAGCATGTCGCTGATCCCTTCGGTGCGCTATGACATGGGCAACATCCCCAACGGCGCGACCGATGTCGGTTACAGCGGGTTCAGCGTCGGGCTCTCGCTGCGGAAGACCATGTGAGAGGGCTACGGCCGGCGGTGTCGGCGGCGGTGGTGTCTGCGTGCCTGATGGCGCTCGGGTGCCTCGACGCCGCGTCTCCCTCCGATGGACGGCGCGCCGATCTGGCGTTCTATCCGGTGTTCGAGGGCTACGGCCCGCTCGACGGCACGCCGAGCGACGTGGACTCGTTCCGCATCACTATCAGCAACCCGCCGTTCAGGGATACGGTGGTCGTGCGGGTGCTGACCGAGGGCCAGGACTCGATCGAGCTCCGCGTGCAGGTGACCGTGAACGCCGGCTCGGACACCGTGACCATCAGCTTCCAGGGTTACAGCAGCGCCACGGGCATGCTGCTCTATTCCGGCACGCAGAGTATCGAGTTGCGCGGCGGTATCCCGTCCCCGCCCAGGCCGGTCGACGCGACGTACGTCGGACCCGGCCGGGGCGTCCGCTCGATCTCGATCGGTCCCGACCAGGCCGCGCTCCGGCCGGGCGGGACGCAGCAATTCACATACGCCGCCTTCGACACGGCCGGCGTGGAAATGCCGGACGACAGCGTCCCGGTACACTTCGTCTCCACGAATACCAGCGTCGTGCGCGTGAACTCGGCGGGCCTCGCGACGGCGTTGGCGGACGGCACGGCACGGATCATCATCGGGAGCGTCGCGCGGAACAGCATTCGCGACACGGCGCTGTTCACCGTGTCGGCGGCGCCGCCGCCGTTGGTGAGCAGCGTGAGCCCGGCCAACGGGCCGCTGGCGGGCGGGACCAGTGTGACGATCACG
>JAUYOW010000254.1 GCA_030697825.1 Gemmatimonadales bacterium
CGCGATAGCCGACGGCATTGCGGGGGCCGCCGTATCCGGGAGGGCCGAATCAGGTCTGGCCGCCAGGGTGATCGTTCCCACTTGCAGCGATTCGCCGGCGACGAGCACGAGACTGATCACGGGGGTGCCGCCCCCTGCCGAGACAGGCGGCTCTCGGCAGGAGGCGAGTAATCCCGAAGCAACGAGTAGAGCCACACGCAGAGACATGGAGCGGAGGCACCTCACTGAGCCGCCGGTGTAGCTACCACTTCAGCATCAATTCGACCCATTCCATGCAATAAGGTGTGCATCCTGCGCCATAGTCGACCTTAAACAGAACCCACTGATTGCGCCGAAGACCGTTGTCCACCACCTGCAGGGATGCGCCCCTATCTATAGCTGACGACGGAGGCGGATCCCTGTAAGCGTAGAACCAGTCGTCCGGGTTCGGCCAGCCGTCCGTTTCGATGACACGTACGTCGACGTACGGAAACTCCGTCGGCGCGGTTTCGCTTATCTTGTTCAAGAACCCGTTGCACACGAAGCGCAGGCGCACCACCGCGGTGCTCCCGATCCCCCCGCAGAGGCGGGTGTAGCCCGTCCCCGTAGGATAGATCGCCGATATCTCGAACTCGTTCCCCTCCCAACAGAAGCCGTTGTCGCAGATATTTACGGTGGCTAGGGTGTCGCCCCACAGGGAATCCGTTGGTGGCGGTGGGCCTCCACCGCCGCCGCCGCCGCCGCAATCTTCCAAACATATTTGCTCGGTACGCGGGTTCTCGATGAATCGGTGGTCGCCTAACGAGCTGCCAGCGCCTGGTCGAGCCTGCTTGTACTCGTTCGGCCCTAGCAAGAGTACGGCCACTGGGTTCGGCGTCGTTGAGAGTCGGTCGATGAACAGGGAGTCGCGCCCCGCGACGTACCCGAAGAGCGGGCTGAACTCGTCCACAAGAGCAGCAACGGCAATACGGTCCTGGATCTGCCACGTCTGCCGATGACTGATGTGAGGTACGTACAAGTCCACTGGAGGTAGTGTCGTCGCGAGGCTTCTCAATTCCTCGGCAGTCTGGTGCGATCGGTCGGCAGCCGCCGCGAGGAGTACGCGACCCTGAGCGGTGCCGAGGAAGTCGAGGAGCACGACCTTGTGCTCTGAGAGCGCCGACGCGCGCAGGGAGGCGTGCAGCGCCGCGCGGGCCGCCGGCTCAGCCAGTCCTTCTCCCAGCGCTCGCGCCAACCGGTCAAGGGATCGGGCCTGCTCAACAGTATACCACGGACTGGCTACCACGGCAGCGACCTCTTGGGTGTTGGGCATCGAGACGCGCGTGGGCGTTGAGGTTTCGCTGCAGGCGCAGATAGCAACTCCTCCCGCGGCTAGAAGGGCGCTCCGAAGGGTAGGTAACATGTTTGCGTCCCCCATTCAAAGGTTCCGATGGGCTTGCTGATCCCTCGCAGTCTAGGCTCTCCTCGTCACCGGAGTGTCACCCACCCTCACCAACGTGCTCTAACCCGTTGCGAACTGGCCGCTTAGACCGCGCTCGCCGTGGCCAGCGCACTAATCGATTGCCGTTGACACTTGCCGCTGGCCCGCGCCAATCTGCCCGCCGGCACGGAGCTCCCCCACCAGAATGCCGCGTTCGTGTATCGAATTCGCTGCGACAAGCCTTGGCACGCGGAGGCCAAAGGGCTCGCGGCTGAAGCCGCGCCTCGGCGAGAGGACTGTCGCTGAAGCGACGGCCCGTCACTTCAGTGACAGAGCCGAGCCGCGACTTTAGTCGCGACGGCTCTCGAGCCCAAACCGCCCCCTCTTGCCGAAGACCCAGACTTGGTGACAGTCTGGTGATACCCGTCCGCCAACTTCGGCCCGGTCACAGTCCACAGGTCACCATGCCCGTACCCGTTACGCCGCCCCAGCGCGCATTCGAGTTCCGTTGTCTAGGCCCGGTGAGCCTCACCCGGCCGGACGGCGAGCGGATACGCTTCCGAACCCGCAAGCAGATGGCGCTGCTGCTGCTCTTGGCGATGCGGCCGGGCCGGCCGTACCCGCGCGAGCAGCTCATCGAGCTGCTCTGGTCCGGCGACGACGAGCCCAGCGCGCGCCACTCCCTCTCCCAGTCGGTCTCGCTGATCAACAAGAACCTCGGCGCGGACGCCATCACCGGCGCGAGCAAGGACCAGGTGGTGCTGCGCGAGGGGCTCGTCCGCCTCGACGTGGCGGCGTTCGAGGAGCGCGTGAGCGCCAAGCGTTTCACCGAGGCGCGCGAGCTCTGGCACGGCAACCTGCTCGAGGGGCTGTGGATCCAGCGGGCGCCGCACTTCGACCGCTGGCTCGACGAGGAGCGGCAGCGCCTCGCTCGCGACATGCGACGGGTGCTGCGCGCGCTGATCGAGGCGCAGCGGGCGGAAGGCGACTGGGAGGCGATGCGCGCGACGGCGGAGGCGATCCTCGAGCTCGATGCGTTGGACGAGGCCGCGATGCTCGCGTACCTCGAGTCGCTCTCCCTCGACGGCGACCGCACGCTCGCGCTCCGGCGCTACCGGGAATTCGAGGCCCGGCT
Source organism: Gemmatimonadales bacterium (assembly GCA_030697825.1). Lineage (NCBI taxonomy): Bacteria > Pseudomonadati > Gemmatimonadota > Gemmatimonadia > Gemmatimonadales > Gemmatimonadales bacterium. The sequence goes on from JAUYOW010000254.1 coordinate 2,535, forward strand.
CAAGGACGAGCTGGACGCCGAGCCGGGCGCCGCGCTGCGCAGCTGGTTGAAGCGGCACCGCAAGGGAGACGGCGCGCCGGCCGAGGACTCGGCAACCCGTCGCGCGCCGGCGGGGCGCGTCAGCGAGACGATCGTGCTGCCCGCGGCCCGGCCGGTGTTCGGGCGGCACGCCGAGTATGCGGCGCTGTGGGAGGCGTGGGAAGCGGCGCGCTCGGGCCAGGGCGGCTTCATCATCCTGGAAGGCGAGCCGGGGATCGGCAAGACCGCGCTGGCCTCCAAGCTCGTCAACCAGGTCCACGTGGCCGGTGGGTCCGCCTGCTTCGTGAAGTGCTACCGCAGCGAGAAGTCGGTGCCGTTCGCGCCCATCTCGGCGCTCATCCGGCAGCTGTCGCGGCTGCCGGGCTTCGTGGCGCTGAGCGACACCTGGATCGGCGAGCTGACGCGACTGGTGCCGGAGCTGCGCGAGCGATACCCCAACGCGCCGCAGCCGATGGCCGTGGACGACTCGGCGCGCTACCGGCTGTGCGACGCCACGCTCCAGGCGGCCGGCTGCGTGGCGGACGAGCATCCGCTGCTCATCGTCGTGGACGACATCCAGGATGCCGACGAGGCCACGCTGGCGCTGGTACACTACTTCGGGCGCCAGGCGGCGACCCAACCCACGGTGCTGCTCTGCGTGGCGCGCTCGTCCCAGGAGCACTCCGAGCTGCAGCGCGTCTTCTTCGAGACGGCGCGCTCGGCGGGCTTCGCGCGCTTCCTCGAGCTGGGCGCGCTCGCCGACGCCGAAATCAGGCGCATCGCGCACCAGGTGCTCG
>JAUYOW010000255.1 GCA_030697825.1 Gemmatimonadales bacterium
CCGGCATGGCGGGATGCTCCAAATGCTAGAGCAGATGCCGACCCGCGGCTTCCAGTCGTCCGTGGATCCTCGCCTGCACTTCGGACTGGGCACCTCCCGTCGGGTTGACTCGCTGATCGTCATCTGGCCGGACCGGCGCTCAGAGGTCAGGACCGACGTGGCCGTGGACGGCGAGATCACCCTGATGCAGAACGACGCCGTCGCCGGCCCCCCCGGCCCCCTCGGTTCCCTCAGCCCCTGCGGCCCGCGCGGCCCCGGCGGGCCCCGTGGCCCCTGCGGGGCTCGTGGCCTCCGCGTTCCCCAGGAGGCCGCCCTCCCGGCGCTGTTCGCCGACGTGACGGCTCAGCTCGCGATCGACTTCAGGCACCAGGAAAACACGTTCTACGACTACAATCGCGAGCCGTTCATCCCGCACCGGTTATCCACCGAAGGACCTGCCCTCGCCGTCGGTGACGTGAACGGCGATGGGCTGGACGACATCTACGTCGGCGGCGCCAAATGGCAGGCGGGACGCCTCCTCGTCCAGCAGCGTCATGGGACGTTCCGCTCCACCAACGAGCAGGTATTCCGGGCCGACAGTCTCGCGGAAGACGTCGACGCGGCGTTTTTCGATGCCAACGGCGACGGGCATCAGGACCTCTACGTCGTGAGCGGGGGGAACGAGTTCTGGGGAGACGACGAGGCGTTGCGCGACCGGCTGTACATCAACGACGGCCGCGGCGGGCTGCGCCGGGCCGCCCGCGCCCTCCCCGCCTTCTTCGAGAACGGCTCCTGCGTCGTGCCGGGCGACTTCAACGGCGACGGCTATCAGGATCTGTTCGTCGGCAGCCGTGTCGTCGCCCGCAACTACGGGCTCATCCCCCGCAGCCACTTGCTTCAGAACGACGGCACCGGACGCTTCAGCGACGTGACCCTGGCGAAGGCTCCCGCGCTCGCCGAGGCCGGGATGGTCTCGTCGGCCGCCTGGGTGGATTACGACGGCGACCGGCAGCTCGACCTGATCGTGGTCGGCGAATGGATGCCGGTCCGGGTGTTTCGGCAGGAGCACGGCCGGTTCGTGGACCGGACCGCCGAGGCCGGCCTATCGGGAACGACCGGCTGGTGGAACACCGTGACCGCGGCCGACCTGAACGCGGACGGCCGGCCGGATCTCGTCCTGGGCAACCTGGGGCTCAATTCCTACATCCGGGCCTCGCGCGAGGAGCCCGCCCGGCTGTACGTGCGTGACTTCGACCGGAACGGCGCGCTGGAGCAGATCCTGACGGTCTACCGGAACGGCACGAGCTACCCGCTCGCCGGCCGGGACGAGTTGGTGCGGCAGATGCCGCACCTGCGCAGCCGGTACCCCTCCTACGCCGCCTTCGGCGCGCGCCGCATCGAGGACATCTTTCCGGCGTCGGAGCTGCGGCGGGCCGTCGTCCGGGAAGCCCGGGTGTTCGCCAGCTCCGTGGCGCTGAACCACGGCGACGGCACCTTCGACCTCCGGCCGCTGCCCACCGAGGCCCAGTTCGCGCCGATCTACGCCGCGCTCGCGGACGACTTCGACGGCGACGGGTGGACGGATCTGCTCGTGGCGGGGAACTTCTACGGGGTCACGCCGGTGCGCGGCCGCTACGACGCCAGCTACGGCCTGGTGCTGCGGGGCACCGGGGCGGGCCGCTTCGAGTCGGTCGACCTGGAGGCGAGCGGCCTCGTGATCGAAGGCCAGGTCCGCGACCTCAAGGCGCTGCGGTCTGCGGGCGGCGACCGGCTGGTCGTCGTGGCGCGGAACGACGACGCGCTCCAGATCCTGCGCCCGCTCCGCTACCGGGCGTCCCGCAACAGCTCGAACAGATAGCTCTCCATCGGCCGCAGCGAAGAGAGCCCGCGGCCCGGGTGGCGGAACGACGCTCCATGCCGTACGATTGCGCCACGCCTACCGTGTGTTGCCTCGCTCGCCGTCGCCCGACGCCCCTCCTCGGGCTCGTCACAGCGCTCGCTCTGGCGGCGGGATGCCGGACTGGCATATCCGCCCCGACCGGCGCCCTCCAGCAGCCTGCGCCCGTCTCCACCGCACGCTACGACCCCGCGCGCGACCTCGGCCAGCTGTTCCAGGACGTTCAGCTCTCGGGGATTTTCGCGGACTCCAAGACGTTCGTTGATGCCCGGCCGCTCCTCGCGCCGGCCGAAATCGCCGATCGCTACGCCTCCGCGCGAAGCGTCGCGGGATTCAGCCTGCAGGCCTTCGTGGAGCGGTTTTTCGACCTGCCCCAGCCGGTCGGTGCAGGCTTCCGCACCGACGCCTCCCGGACCATGGAGGAACACATCCGCGCGCTGTGGCCCATTCTCACCCGCGCGCCCGACACACCGGACGCACGCTCGTCGTTGATTCCGCTCCCGCACCCCTACGTCATCCCGGGCGGCCGCTTCCGCGAGGTGTACTACTGGGATTCGTACTTCACGATGCTCGGGCTCATCGAGAGCGGCCGGACCGACCTCGTGCGCAGCATGCTCGACAACTTCGCGTACCTGATCGCGACGGTCGGGCACATCCCGAACGGCAACCGGACGTACTATGTCAGCCGCAGCCAACCCCCGTTCTTGGCCGCCATGGTCGGGCTTTACGCGGCGGCGACGGATACCACGCAGGCGCTTCGCTACCTGGACGCGCTGGAGGCGGAGCACGCCTTCTGGATGGATGGGGCGGAGCGTCTGGCGCCCGGCCAGGCGTACCGCCGCGTCGTGCGGCTCCAGGGCGGCGAGGGCTCGGTGCTGAACCGGTACTGGGACCACCGGCCCGAGCCCAGGCCGGAGTCCTATCGCGAAGACTACCGACTCGGTCAGGCGCTCCCCGAGGCGCAACGTGAGGCGTGGTATCGGAACGTCCGGGCCACGGCCGAAAGCGGTTGGGACTTTTCGAGCCGCTGGATGCGTGACCCGGGCGATATGCGGACGCTGGAAACGACCGAGCTGGCGCCGGTGGATCTCAACAGTCTCCTCTATCACGCCGAGCGGACCATCGCCGCGCTGCGAGCCTTCCGCGGGCGGCGGGGCGACGCCGCGGTCGCCGAGCGGTTCTTGCGGGCGGCCGAGGACCGTCGCCGGGCGCTGCTCGCGGCCGCCTATGATTCCGCCGGCGGATTCTTCTACGACGTCCGCTGGCGCAGCGGCGAGCGCGTGACGGACCGCCCCACCCTGGCGGCCGCCGCCCCGCTCTACTTCGGGATCGCCACCCCGGAGCAGGGCCGTGCGACAGCCGCGCGGCTGGAGCGGGACTTCCTGAAGCCCGGCGGGTTCGTGACGACCACGGTCACCTCAGGTCAGCAGTGGGACGCCCCCAACGGGTGGCCTCCCCTCGAGTGGCTCGCGATCCAGGGTGTGCGCCGCTACGGCCGCGCCGACCTGGCCGATACGGCGCGCGACCGCTGGCTCGCCTTGAACCGGCGCACCTATCGCGCGACGGGCAAGATGACGGAGAAGTACGACGTCGCCGACCCGGATCGGCGCGCCGGCGGCGGGGAGTACCCGACGCAGGACGGCTTCGGGTGGTCAAACGGCGTGGCGCTGGCTCTCGCCGCGGAGCAGCAGGCCGGGAGCGCCCCACCGCCCCCCGAGGACGAGGCTCGGTCAGCGGCTTGCGCACGCCGCCTTGGAGGCGGTGACCGCCCGACTTCGCAGACTTCGAAGAAATAGCTCTCCATCGACGGCAAGGAGACTGCGATGGACACCCCCTCGCTCGCGGATCGCCTCCGCTATCGGTTCGACAACTTCATGTCGCGCGGCACCGTCGCGCTGATCGCCGGCCTAGCCGTGATCTCGCTGGCCATCATCGTGGTGATGGCGGCGGTGGTCACGCTGACCGGCGTGAGCCAGGAGGGCACCGGCCGCATCGGGCTAGGCGAAGCGGGCTGGGCGAGTCTGATGCGCACGCTCGACCCCGGCACCATGGGCGGCGACACCGGCTGGTCGTTCCGGATGGTCATGCTGTGCGTGACCCTGGGCGGCATCTTCATCATCAGCGCCCTGATCGGCGTGCTGAACAACGGCCTGGCGAACGAGCTGGACGAGCTGCGCAAGGGCCGCTCGCGCGTGATCGAGGCCGGGCACACCGTCATCCTGGGCTGGTCGCAGCAGGTCTTCTCGATCGTCTCCGAGCTGGAGGAAGCCCACCGCCCCGCTCCGGGGCCAGGTCCGCGTCGCCTCCCCCGATGGTCGTAACCAGGTCACGGTCGAACCCCGCGTAGGCCGCCTGACCTGGAGTCTGGCGCGCGACGGCCGCGGCCTGATCCTCCCCTCGCTGCTCGGCTTCGAGTTCCGGGGGGCGGCGGCGCTCCGCGACGGGCTGCGCATCACCGACACCACCCGGCAGTCGCACGACGAATGGTGGACCCAGCCGTGGGGCGAGGTGGCGCGCGTGCGCGACCACCACAACGAGCTGGCCGTCTCGGTGGAGGAGACGGCGGCCCCGAACCGGCGGTTCACCGTGCGGGTGCGCGCCTTCGACGACGGCGTGGGCTTCCGGTACGAGTTCCCCGAGCAGCCCGGCCTCGGCGCGTTCGAGATCACCGATGAGCTCACCGAGTTCTCATTGGCGGACAACGCGCGCGCCTGGTGGATCCCGTCCAACTGGCCGCGGAAGGACCGCTCCGAGGAGCTGTACTCGTCCGGACCCGTCAGCACGCTGGACAGCGTGCAGACGCCGCTCACGATGGAGACGCGGGACGGCCGCACGTTCATGGTCATCCACGAGGCGAACCTCGTGGACTACGCTAGGATGTTCCTGCGGGGGCCGCGCATGGAGGGCCGCACCCTGCGCGTGGCCCTGGCGCCCTGGGCGGACGGTGTGAAGGTGCGCGGCCGCACCCCGTTCGTGACGCCGTGGCGCACGGTCCAGCTGGCCGATCGCGCCACGGACCTCGCGCCCTCGGTGCTCGGCCTGAACCTCAATCCGCCTAACGTTCTGGCCAGCACGGACTGGATCCATCCGATGAAGTACGTGGGCATCTGGTGGGGCATGCACATCGGCACGATGACCTGGAGCTCGGGGCCGAGGCACGGGGCGACGACGGTCAACGCGAAACGGTACATCGATTTCGCCGCGGCGAACGGCTTCGGCGGCGTGCTGGTCGAGGGGTGGAACACCGGGTGGGACGGCGACTGGATCGCGAACCGGAGTGCCTTCTCGTTCACGCAGTCCTACCCCGACTACGATCTCGCGGAGGTTGGCCCTGACCAGTATCGAGTGGTCGTCGGCACTCGCCAGCAGTGACGACTCGTCCTCAGCGCTGCCTAACTAGCGCTGAGCCTGTGTGAAAACTCTCGGATGTGCATAAAGAGGGGGTCTTCCGACCTCTGACTGGGTCGAGATCGTGGCTCCGGAGCGAAATGTGAGCGTCGGAATTTCTCAGAGGCCATCACCGGTGCGAGTTTTCACACGGGCTCCGCTTGAACCTGTCGAGCCGGCTGGCCGCGCCGGCGCCTTTGCGGTAGGTTATTCAGGGACCGCGCACCAGCGCGGCCAGGACGCCGGCTCGCAGGTTTCTGTGAAGCGCCATTCGTTATGCGGACACGTTCCGTGCTGCATTCGCCGTCCGAGGTAGTTACAACCGGAGTGACCGCGCATCGTTGGATCGGCGGCTGCAGCGATCGCTCGTTATCTCCAACCCGCACCCTTCGTTCCGTGGCGCTCCCGCGCCCTCATGGGCTGAAGGCGGACGTCCCGGCGGCGTGGATTGATCAGCGGGACCCTCGTCCGGCAGCCGACGTCACCTGCTCGACGGGTCCAGAGATCCGGGTACGGGCGACACGCTCTCTGTCCTGCTAAACCGGACGAGAGGCCACCGCGACTACGGTGGGGTCGGCCGGAGCCGCGCACGAAGGGAGCCCAGGGCGCAGCGCCGCTCGAGAACCTTGACCGCCCGAGCGACAGCGACGTAGCTTGCCACCATGCCTCTTGCCACAGAACCCATCGGCAGCATCCCGCGTCCCGCCAAGCTCATCGACGGCATAACGGCCTT
>JAUYOW010000256.1 GCA_030697825.1 Gemmatimonadales bacterium
GCGGCGCGCGCCGGAACGGACGGGCGCGGCGGCGTCCTGATGCTGACGCTGATGCGGATGCGAGGCCAGGGCCCGGACGCGAGGCCCGAAGCCGAGCGCGTGGGGTAGACATCCTCGCGGCCGCGGAACAGAGACCGAAACAGGCTCACCTTCTGTGCCGGCGTCTGCGGCCTCGGGGCCTCCAGTACCGGCGAGCGCCCGTGGAGTTGAGGCTCGGAGCCGAGTGACGCGAGCTCGGACCGGAGGGTTACGAGCCGCCCCTCGACTTCGACCCGTTCAGTATCGAGCCGGCCGAGTCGCGCTTCTTCGGTCGCGATCGCGGTCAGCAGCTCGTCGCATCGCGAGCCTGGCGTCGGGTCCTGCCCGGAGTGTTCGGGCGTCACGGGCGATTCACGCGTCGTCGCGCACCGAGCGCGCGTTCGATCAGGCGCGTGGCGAGGAACATGACGCTCGCCTGCGGCCGAGCATCCGACTGGCCTTCTACCGCGTCGAGGGGGATGAAGCCGTACTTCGCGTAGAATCCCACCGCGTCTGGCTTGGCATCTACGACGACGCCGACGCACCCGTAGTCTTTCGCCATGCGGAGGGCGAGTTGGCACACGAAGCGTAGAAGCTGGGCGCCGAGCCCCTGGCCCCGCGCCGAGCGGTCGACGGCCAGCCGCGCGAGCCGGAGCACCGGCAGGGGGTACCGCGGCAACTTCTTCCGGGCCGTGGCCGGCAGCCCGTCAACCTCGACGTGGCCCGGAGCGACGGTCGCGAAGCCGAGGATGCGGCGATCCTCTGCCACGACGTACGTGACTCCGACATAGTGCCTGAACTGGTTCTGTCCCGCGAACCGGTGGAGGAACCGATCGAGGTCAGGATCGCCGGATTGGAACTGCGAACGGTCGTCGTCCTCGCCGAGCGCCCTAATCTCCATCGCGCATCAGGTGGCGGAGCGCCTCCGTGGGCTGGCCCGCTTCCATCTCCCTCACCATAGTCGCGCCGCTCTCTCGGGTAACGACGATCCTGGGATGGACGATGACGTCCGCCGGCAACTCCTGCAGGGCCTGGAGATGGTGGCGGAGCGCCTGCTCTACGAGGTGGCCCTTCTTGACACCGGTCGCCCGCACGTGGCGTTCCAACAACTGCTTGGTCGTGGGCGAGACGAACGCCGAGATCTGGGTTGCGGTCTTCACGGGGCACCTCGCGGGGGATTGCCGAACTTCTGGTATACCAGCAAGAATCTACATTTTTGTAGACGCCCAGGTCAAGCCGACCCCGCTACTCCACCACCGGCGCCGGCCCCGGCTTCCGCGCGCCGATGCGGACGACTACGAAGCAGGTTCCCACGTACCCCAGCAGGTAGACGATCATCCCCGCCACGAACCACCAGCGCCACCCGCCCTCAAGAAAGAACAGCACCGCCACGGTCCCCGCGGTCCAGCCCACCGTGCGCCGCAGCACTGCCCGCCAGGCGGTGCGGATGGTGTACCAGAGATCGATCACGCTGTAGAGACCGGCCAGGAGCCTGATCCCGAGAAACATCCCGGCGACGAACAGGAGCGCGGCCAACCCGGCATCACGCAACGTCTGCTCCGTTCATTTGAGGATGCGCACCAGGCCGGCATCGCCATCCACCAGCAGGCGATCGCCGGTACGGATCCTGCTGCTGCACTCGGGCACGTCCACCACGCAGGGCAGCCCGAACTCCCGGGCCACCGTCCCGGCGTGGGAGAGGAAGCTGCCTACCTCGACCACCGCCGCACCGGCCATGAGAAACAGCGGCGTCCAGGCCGGGTCGGTGTACGGCGCGACCAGCACCTCGCCCGGCTTCAGCTCGATGTCCTGCGCCGGATCGAGGATCACGCGGGCGATCCCTTCGCAGCGCCCCGAGCTGGCCGACTGTCCACGCAGCACGGTTCCGCCGGCGTCGTCGGTTTCGGCGGTCACGGCCGGTCCCGCCGGCGCGATCCCGATCGTCCGGGGCGGCGTGACCTTGGACAACCGCACGTACTCGCGGCGCCGCTCGGCGATCCTGTCCTCCACATCCAGCCAGCCCAGCGTATCTGCGCGGAGCTTTTCGATCTCGTCCCAGGCGAGATAGAAGATGTCGTCCCGGCACTTGAGCCGCCCCCGGGCGATCAGCTCCGCCTCGAGCCGCAGGATCTTCTTCCGCACGATGTGGGCGGCCATCACCCAGTAGAACCGCGAGTTCTCCCGCAGCGTGGCGAAGTACTTCACGCGATCCGCCACGTAGCGGACCAGCCGCGTGCGAAGCCCCAGCGCCCGCTCGAGCGGGCGATGCGCGAGCCCAGCCTCGATGGTGCGGCGCAGCTCGGCTCTCCGGGCGGCGACCGTTCTCTCGTGTGCGGCGGGATCGGTCTCCACCAGCAGGTAGTTCCGGACCATCCCCAGCACCGGCGCGGGGTCTTCCTCCCAGCGCGGCGACTTGAGCTCGAACTCCTTGAAGGCGCGGTGGCCGAAAACGGCGAGGAAGTCGTCGAACTGCCTCACGAAGTCCGAGGCTTCCGGTGTGGCGCGCAATGCCGGCAGCACGCTTTCCAGCGGATGCTCCACCAGGAGCCGGCGCACCGCATCGATCCGCTTCGCCGCCACGGCGAGCGACCAGATCCGGCGCCCGGTCTCCGCCGAGAGGACCCCTTCGCTCCCGGAGGTCAGGAGGCCGAGGGAGTCGGGCGGGAGATCGGGCAGGTAGCGGCGCAGGATCTTCTTGAGCAGCGCCAGCCAGACGAAGTAGCGTATCGCCGAGGCGTTCACCACCATGGGCTGATCGCCGAGCGGCGCGGACAACGTTCCGATCAGCGACGAGCCGATGAACAGCTCGCGCCACGTTTCCAGCACGCCGAAGCCCTGGTCGCGGTCCACCGACTCCGCGCGGCGCCGGAACCCGTCCATGAAATCATGCGGAAGGTGCGCGCTCCTGGCGTAGACGTTGGACATCGCCAGGGAGACGGCCAGGCCGACCACAACGGTCACGGGTAACCGCGCCGGCGCGATCCTCAGCTCCGCCGGAAGCCCCTCGCCGCTCAGGTAGAGCAGTTGGGCAAGCTGCGGGTCGGTGAGCTTGAACGGCACCAGGAGTCTGACCTTGTCCAGGTCGAAGTACACGCGCCCGCCGATGAGCACGAAGACGCCGGCGGCAGGCATCTGGAGCAGGAGGTTCGCCGCGAGCGGAGTCAGCGGGTCGGTGAAGTTCTCGACCAGCGGCTTGAAGAGGACGTACTTGCCGCCGCGCTCGTTGCGGCAGAATTCCTTTCGTCCGGCCACCGTGACCGGGCGGGACTGGAGCAGGTGGACCTGTCCGTCCGTGACGG
>JAUYOW010000257.1 GCA_030697825.1 Gemmatimonadales bacterium
GGCGGGGCAGCCTACTGCTGGGGCGGGAACCTTTCTGGCCAGCTGGGCGACGGCTCGACCACCCAGCGCCCCACGCCGGGGGCCGTGGCGGGCGGGATCACGTTCGCGAGCCTAACAGCGAGCGGCGGTCACACCTGCGGCGTGAGGAGCGGCGGGGCAGGCTACTGCTGGGGCTTCAACTATAGTGGCCAGCTGGGCCACGGCTCGGCCGCCCACCACCCCACGCCGGTGGGCGTGGCGGGCGGACTCACGTTCGGATCGCCTGGCATGGGGTCTACTTGGGCGGCAGCCGGGCGGGGCTCACGGTAGGGCGATGAAGGTGGGAGGCCAGGTTTACGTCGGACCCTTTCTCCTCCGTTTCGCGCCGGCGGGCGCCACGGTGTTGGATGGGCGGCGCCGCCTGAAGCGTGGCCGGCTGCGGCAGGCTCGGCTTCGGCGGCGGCGCGGCGGCGCGGCGGCCGCGGGTGGCGCCGCCGGCCCCGCTCGCGATCGAAATCTCGAGCACGGCGTGGGCGCGCAGCTGCCCCACCAGCATCCCGCCACGGGGTGCGTTTCGGCCACGGGGGTGTCGCCCAAGGTGAGGACGCCGTCGTAGAACCGGATTGTGGCCGACGTCACGCCGGCCATGTCGAGGAGCCCGCGCAGCGCCGCCTTCTGCGGCGGGCCGGGCGCCGGCGAGCGGCGCAGCCACTCGACCGCCCAGGCGAGGGCCGGCGAAACGTTGTCATGATCCGCACGTTCACCGCCGCTCGCTCAGGAGCACGAGACCGAATCCGGTCGTGAGCGAGATCCTACCGTTCGCCACCGTGCCCCTCTCCCCCGAGTAGGCGTCCACCAGCTCGGTGCCGTCGCGGAACACGCCGAAGACGGGGATGGTCTTGGCGCCTTCCCCCTGGTCCATCGCCACCAGCACGCGATCGACGAGCCCGTCCGTCTCGAGGGTGCGGCTGAAGATGTATGGCTCCGCCTGGAGCCGGCGATGCAACCCCGCCCCCACGGCCGGGTGGGCCCGGCGGAACCGGCCCAGCTTCCGCCAGTGTCGCAGGATAAGGGTGGTGGAGCCCCCGCGCTCCAAGCCTGTCCAGTTCATGAACGAGCGGAGGTTGGCGTCGCCCTCGGCGCCCTCGATCCTGAGGGGCCGGGCCAGCTCGTCCCCGTAGTAGATCTGGGCGCCGCCCGGCGCCAGGAGGAGGCGGGTCCCGGCGCCGAAGGGGTCCGCGCGGTCCCGGTCATACGGCGACCCATCATCGTGCGAGCTGACGTAGTTGAGGATCGCGACCCCGCGCAGCGCGCCGGCACCGAGTGCCGTCGAGTACCGCGTGAAGAGACTGTCCAGCGACCCGGCGGCGTCCCGCTTGAAGCCGAAGTTGATGAGGCCGTCGTAGCCGTGGGCGAAGAAGTCCACGGTCCGGTCCCCGAAGTTGTATGCTCGCCCCTGGCTCAGCCCGTAGCCGTACACCTCGCCCATCATGTAGAAGGGGAGGCTGTCCAGGACCTGGGCCGGATGGGCCCGTTTCCAGTCCGCGAACGCCCGCTCGGCTTCCCGTTTCAGCTCGGCGCTGACCGCCTCTCCGAAGTGCTTGGCGGTGTCCATCCGGTAGCCGTCGAACCCGAACTCGCGCACCCAGTCGGTGAGCCACTTGATGATGTAGTAGCGAGGCGCGCGGGGATAACCGGTCCGCAGGAAGAAGGCGTTGAGCCCGGCCACCTCCTGATCCCGGCGGCCCTCCCGCGCCCACTTCTCGAGCAGCGCCGGGGGGAGATCCACGGGATCGTCCCGGTCGGTGCGGACGTCCGGGAGGGTGGCCACCAGGGTGCAGTTCACGGTGGTGGTGTAGTCCCGGTAGGTGCAGTTGGGGCCCGTGCGGACCCAATCGTTAGGCCACGGGGGATCCTGGGGGGTCACGGGCCCGGTGTGGTTGATGACGGCGTCCATAAGCACGCGGATGCCGTGCCGGTGGGCCGCGTCGACCAGCGCGTGCAGGTCCTCCTTGGTGCCCAGCGCCGGCTCCACCGCGGTCCAGTCCCGGGTCCAGTAGCCGTGGTATCCGTAGGTCTTCCCCGTCCCCTCGTCCACGCTCCCGCGGATCTGCTCCACGAAGGGGGTCAGCCAGATGGCGTCTACCCCCAGGCTGTCGAAGTACCCCTCCTCCAGCTTCCGGAGCACGCCGGCGAGGTCCCCGCCCTGGAAGCTGCGCAGCAGCGCTCCATCCTGCGCTCGGCCCAGGGCGTGGTCGTTGCCGGGATCGCCGTTCTGGAAGCGATCGGTGAGGAGGAAGTAGACCGTGGCGCTGTTCCAGAACACCGCCGGATCCGCGGCCACGGCCGGCCCGATGTCCCGGCTTCCAGCATCGGAGCCGCGGGCCTTGTCATTGCACCCGGAAAGGACCATAGCGCCGGCGCCGATGATCGCCACGGTGCGCATAACGATGTTCATGCGCCAACCACCAACGCCGCCACGTCGTCCTCATCCTGCACGCGGAGCGTCAGCGCCGCTGCGAGCACGAGGGACGCGCCGCCGATCAGGAGGGCGTAGATCGCCTCTCCGCCGAAGAAGCGCCCGACGAAGAAGCCCAGCACAGCCGCCGCAACGATCTGGGGGATCACGATGAAGAAGTTAAATATCCCCATGTAGTACCCCATCTTCGAGGGGGGCAGGGACCCGGTCAGGATCGCATAGGGCATCGAGAGGATGCTTGCCCAGGCGATCCCCACGCCCACCATGGAGCCCAGCAGGTACCGAGGATCCGAGATGACGAAGATCGAGAGGAGCCCCACCGCGCCGCAGACCAGGCAGATCGCGTGGGCGACCTTCCGGCTGGTTCTCCTCGCCAGCACCGGAATGGCGAACGCCACGGCAGCGGCGACGCCGTTGTAGGTGCTGAAGCCAACCCCGACCCAGTTGGCCCCCTCGTTGTAGAGTGCCGAGGTGGTGTCGGTGGTGCCGTAGATCCGGCTGGTCACCGCCGCGGTCGTGTAGATCCACATGGCGAAGAGGGCGAACCACGAGAAGAACTGCACCCAGGCCAGCTGCTTCATGGTCCGGGGCATGTCCTGGAAGTCGTTCAGGATGGTGACGAAGCCGGTGTCGTATCGGCCGCCGCGCTGCATGAGCCCGCCGACGATGAGCAGCAATCCGACGACGCCGATGCCGCCCGACAGGATCATGACCTGGTAGACGCCAAAGCGGGCCAGCCAGACGCTGAGCGCCGTCCCCACGGCGAGAAGGGTCCAGCCCAGGCGTATCTGCCGGCCGCCGTTGCGTGCGTACTCCTCCGCCGTCCGTCGCTCCCTGACCAGGCCCTCCCGCGCCTGGTTCTCCTCGAAGGAGGCCATCTCTTCGGGCGAGTACTCCTTCGACTTGACGACCGTCCACAGCACCGCGACGAAGAAGACCGCGGCGCCGAGGTAGAAGGAGAGGCGCACCGAGTCGGGGATCATGTGCTCGGGCGCTTCGTTGCTCACTCCGAACTGCCCGGTGAGGAGCCAGGGGAGCATGGATGCCACGACCGCGCCGGTGCCGATGAAGAAGCTCTGCATGGCGAACCCGGTGGTCCGCTGCGCCGAGGGCAGGTTGTCGCCCACGAAAGCGCGGAACGGCTCCATGGAGATGTTGATGGAGGCGTCCATGATCCAGAGCATGCCGGCCGCCACCCACAGGGCCGGGGAGTTCGGCATGGCGAGCAGGGCCAGCGAGGCGAGAATGGCCCCGCCGAGGAAGTACGGACGCCGTCGGCCCAGGCGGTTCCAGGTGCGGTCGCTGAAGTAGCCGACGATGGGCTGAACCAGGAGCCCGGTCACTGGGGCGGCGATCCACAGGATCGGGATGTTTTCCACGCTGGCTCCCAGCGTCTCGAAGATCCGGCTCACGTTCGCGTTCTGCAGCGCGAAGCCGAACTGGATACCCAGGAAGCCGAAGCTCATGTTCCAGATTTCCCAGAACGTCAGGCGCGGCTTGGGCCGGACGGCGCTGGGAGCGGCAGTAGCGGGTGATCCCATGGTGGACCTGGGCCTCAGGGGTGGCGTGTCTGCGTTCCATTCGCTCGGAGGTCCCGAGCCCTGTGGAGGCGACGGATCAGCCCGTCGACCTCGGGGTCAGTGAAGATCTCGTCGAGGAGCCGCCGCATGGGGCGCTGCCAGTTCGGGCGCTCCGACGACCGTGTCCCGGGGAGGTTCACCGCACAATCCTCGAGCCAGAGATCCTCGAGCCAAGGGACCACCAGCGGGCTGTCCGACCGACCGAGCCACTCCAACAGTTCGGCCAGGAACGCGTGGGGCTCTTTCACACGGAGACCCAGCCGCTTGGCGAGCCGCTGCGCGGCCCTCGACCGTTCCTCTCGGACGCTCGGGGCCGCTCGCTTGGCCAGAAGGCCGTACCGAACCCGCTCGGCGATGTCGCTGCCGGTGAGCCACCCCGCGAAGGTGGGCGTATCATGCGTCCCCACAAGGGCCATGTCCGCGGCGGCCGGAGGGGCGACATGCCGGCCCTTCGAGGCCTGGAACTGCGCCAGGTACATCCCCCGGATCCGGTGGCGCGGAAGCGCCGCATCGATCTCGGTAGGAACGGTTCCCAGGTTCTCGCCCACCACCTCGCACCGGTTGCGGTCCGACTCCAGGGTGAGAACGGCGAAGAGCTCCTCGGCGGGATACGAGACGTAGGTCCCTTGGTGCAACCCAAACCCGTGGGGGATCCAGTAGAGGCGAGTCCAGGCCATGATGTGGTCCACCCGCAGCACCCCGGCGAGCCCCGCCTGGAGGCCAATGGACGCCGCCAGGTATCGGTGACCCTCGCGGCGGGACGCACCGGGAAGCACCGGGGCGAAGCCCCAATCCTGCCCGCTCGGAAAGCCTTTGTCGGGAGGGGCGCCCACCGACATCCCTTCGCCGAACAGGGTCGGTCGGGACCACGGATCATAGCCGTCGGGGTGGACGCCCACCGCCAGGTCCAGCCCCAGACGCATCCCGTCTGGCTCCAAGCGCTTCCGCAGGTCGTGGAGCTGCCGTCGCACCAGCGACTGGGCCACCAGGTGGAAGCGCTCCTCCTCGGCATCGACGTGGTCGGGCTCCAGCGTTCCGGCCCGGGCCTTGGGCGGCCAGGCCCGCCAGTTCCTCCCGAGCCGGGCCTGCGCGCCACGGAACTGCGCATAGCGGACCAGCTCCTCGTCCAGCAGCGACGGGTGCGGAACCGGGTGCCCCGCGAGGGCCGCCCGGACCTCGGCGTCTGCCCGGGTCACGTCCAGGGTCGTGGGGCGGGCCGACTGGCGATGGGCATCCCCCAGATCGAGGATCAACTCGGACCAGAAGAGGCGGCTCACCGCGGAGTACGGGCTGGGCTCCGGCGGCTCCGAGTTGAAGGTGGGAAGCAGGGGGAGGACCGTGACCAGGTCCCCGCCCAGTTCGCGCACCCAGCGGCACAGGGACTGCAGGTCCTGTAGGTCGCCCAGGGAGCGGCTGCGCGCCGAGCGGAGAGCGGCGAGTTGCGTCCCGACCCCCCAGCTCCGATTGGGCCCCGGCCGACGCCACGCCTGCACGGGTGCGGCGATGACCGTGCACGTCTCGCGTCTGCCCGCGGCCTCGACCGTTAGGCGGTGGTAGCCGGAGCGAAGGGGGCGAGTCGCCCGAAGCTCCGCGCCGGAGATCTCGAGCGGGGCGACGTCGCCGTCCTCGAGATGCATCTGCGCATGGACGGGACCGTGTGCGGCGATCGCGAGGGGAGGGAGCTTCCCGTCCCAGGCGACGAGGACGGGAGGCACGAGCCCGGTGTTCCTCATC
>JAUYOW010000258.1 GCA_030697825.1 Gemmatimonadales bacterium
TTCGGTCCTGCCGGAGTCCGTGATCTCCACGACGGTGCGGCTGGAGGACAGCGTGCGCACCGGGGCAGCCACGTCCGCGCGCTTCGATATCGTCAGCGGCGTCAGCACCGCGCCTCGGGGCGTGCCGTTCGCGGGGACGCCGACCAGAACCACCAACGGCGATACGACGTTCTACAGGTTCTCAACCGGCGCGCTCGGCTTCATGCTGGTGAACGGCAGCGGCACCCCGCTGTTCGTGTCCACCACGCTGACCGGCGCGGCGGCCACGCCGGCATCGTTCTTCGCCAGCCGGGACTACACCGGCTTCGTGGTCTCAGTTGATAACCGGAACGCGGGGACGTTCGCCGCGGAGACCACGCTGGAAAACGGGGTGTTTGTCCCGCAGGCCAACGTCAACTCCTTCCGAGTGCAGTGGCGGCAGGAGACGGCCACCCGGACCATCGGGACGGGAAACTACCACGTCCAGTGGACGGGGGATCCGTTCGGCGTCCGGCGCGGCTTCACGATCGACTTCTCCGATCCCACCGTGACGGCCGCGGCGCTCGCCGACAGTCTCGCGGCGCGGACCGCGACGCCCGCGGCGACGGACACCGGGCTGGCGGCAATCCTCGGCGTTGACCCGGCCACGATTCGGCCGGCGCGACTGCCGTTCACCATCACCAACCGCTCCACGGGCCGGGTGGTCACCGTGGTGGCGTTCACCCGGCTCACCAACACGATGGTGCTGGGTGACGGGGAGGACACGGTCCGCCTGGCCGTGCCCGCCGGCGAGTGGATACCGGGCGATCGCCTGGCCTTCATCGAGGACATCGACGAAGACTCGGTGGTGGTCGGCACCGCCTTCGTGGTTCTGGGCACCGACGGGCGGCCGCTGCGAGCCACCCGCAAGCGGGTGACCTTCCTCCAGGCGGTTCTCGGCTGCAACCAGCCGCGCGAGTCGTGCAATCCGACCCGGCCGGGCACCCGCGGCGCCGGCACCGCCGCCCTCACGGGCTACCTCGCCCTTACGTCGAGCACGGTAACCACGTTCCACTATTTCGTGGGCTTGAACCGCTATTCGGATTACACCGGCGTGGTGACCGCGGGCGTCTCGGGGACGGGCATCACGGCGGTTACCCGATCCCAGCTCGATTCGATCCGGGTCGTTCCCAACCCGTTCGTGGCGTTTTCCACGTTCCAGACGGCCATCGACGAATCGCGGGTGGTTTTCACCCACCTGCCGCCGCGCGGATCGCTGCGCGTCTACAGCGTGTCCGGGCAGCTCATCCAGCAACTCTCGTGGACCACGGCGGACCTCGGCTCCAACGGCGACCTGCACTACAACCTGAGGACGCGCGAGGGCACGGACCTGGCGAC
>JAUYOW010000259.1 GCA_030697825.1 Gemmatimonadales bacterium
GCGCGCCTCCAGCGAATCGAGGACCACGGTCTCGTTGCCGGTCTCGGGACGCGCCGTCCGCAGCGTCCGCCAGGCGAGCAGGTTGCGCCCCTCCGCGTAGAACTCGACCGAACGCCCGTGCCAGTGCGCCGTCATCGTCAGCCGGCCGTTCACCAGCACGCTCCACGGCAGTCGCCGTCCGTCGTCCCGGCCCGGGATCGGGTAGCCGCTGCCCGCGGTGCCGGACAGGGAAGCGCTCCACCGTCCTTCCGGTGGTGCCCAGATGGCGAGCAGGTCGATCGCGTGCCGGCGATCGAACGCGAGCGGGACGTCCACCGCGCGCGTTCCCGGCGTCGCGGAGGTCGAATCGAATGGTGTGGAGACCGTCCCCTTCGCCTGCTGGAAGCTGTAGGAGAGCCGCAGCTTTCGGCCCGGGTGGCTACCCAGGTCGAGGCTGGCTTCCACGCCGTAGATCCGTCCCTGGTCGAGGTTCGAGAAGAGCCGTCCCGCCGCCGCCAGCGGCACACCGCTCGTCACCAGCCCGGACAGGTCCTTGTAATAGCCGGTGACGCCGACGAGCACGTCCGGTGTCAGGAGCTGGGTGATTCCCGCCTCGTACGACGTGGCGCGCTCGAAGCCGAGGGCCGGATTCCCCTGACGCCGGAGCGTCGTGTTCAGGCTGTCGTCGATGCCCGAATCGAAGAAGAACTGGAACGCCGGCGGCTGGCTGGAGATCCCGAAGTTCCAGCGGGCCACCGTGTGCGGAAGACCGACGTCGGTGAGCGGCATGACGAAGCCGATCCGCGGCATCACCAGCATGGTCCATCTCGCGTTCTCGATCGGGGCGCCGAGGGTCCGCCGATCCGTCGTGAACTGGATCCTCGGGTTGAAGGCCTCGAGGCGCGCACCGAGGGTCAGCGTGGCGCCGCCGACCGGCTTCAGTGTGTTCGTGAGGTAGAGCGAGGCCACGCGGGGGAAGAACGACGCCGCACTGGGGGAGGACGCGGCGAGCGCCGCGGCCGTTCGCTCGTAGGCCTGCACGTGGATCAGCTTGAAGGTGCCCCCGATCACGAGCAGATGCTGCGGATTCACCTGCGTCGTACTCGAGAGGTCCACGGTGAGCATATCGGTCTGGTGCCGCTGGACGATGCCGCTGGTGCCGCTTGTGACGAAGAGTCCCCGGCCCCAGAGGCCGTAGACCGGCCCGGTGAAGTCATCCGAAAGCACGTAGCCCGGCACGCCCCTCGCCTCCTGGATCTGCTGCTCCACGGGCTCGGCCACGAAGTCCTCGCCCCGGAAGCGCAGCCGTCGCCACGGCAGTCCACCGGTGCCCGGCCGGTCTCCGGGCACCGGCACGCCGAGGTAGCTGGCGGCCCGGGTGAGCGCCACCCGCGCCGTCAGCAGGGAGGCGCGCGAGCCGCCACCGGTCTGATGCTGGGCGCTGAAGGCCACGTGCGCCGACGTGCGTCGCTCGGCGAGGTAGTTGTCCAGGTTGTACTTGAACCGCGTGGAGTAGAGCTCCTGCTGACCGCGCGTCCAGAGCCCCGTGAGGGTGAACGAGGTCACGGGGGAAACCGGAAAGTCGATCCGCGAGAACGCCGTGAGCTGATCGCCCCGGTGGTGCGGGATGATCGCGCGCTCGAACAGGCATCTATCCCCCGGGCTCGGCGTGAGGCAGGTGAGGCCGTGCAAGCGCGGCTCCGCGTCCTCGGCGGTGGATGCCGTGCCGTCCATGAACACGGTGACGCCACTGCCCAGGAATCGCAGCGGGCCGCCCGCGCTCAGCTCGGTCCGCGACTGGCCGTAGCCGATGCGATCGGGCAGGAGTTGGCCGCCGTTCAGCGACGCGCGCGTCTCCCAGTGGTTGGGGGAGCCGCTGCGGGTCGCCACGTCCACGACGCCCGACAGGGCGTTCCCATATTGCGCACCGAAGCCGCCCGTGACGACGCTGAGCTCTTCGATGGCCGTGGGCGAAAGATTCATCGTGGTCCCGAGATCGCTCAGGGCGAACTGGTCGCGCACATCGAGGCCGTCGATCATCAGGATCGCCTGGCCCGTGCGGCCCCCGCGGAAATGGCCGTCGGCGACGCCCGCCTGGATGTCGATCACGTCGGTGAGGGTCGTGATGGGCGCCAGCCGGAGCTGCTGGCGATCCACGGTCTGCACGCTGGCCGGCTCGTCGGTTCGCTGGAACGGCCGGGCGGAGACCTCGATCTCGCCCAGCGTGGGTGTCGCGGTGGGGTGGAGCAGGATCGTGAGCTCGCTCGGCGCCGCGCCGGAGACGCGCCCGCGTACCGACAGCGCCTCGTACCCCACCCGCCTCACGACCAGCACGAATTCGCCGAGCGTCATGCCCAGAAAGACGAAACGCCCGGCGTTGTCGGTGAGCTGGACGCGCGGCGTTCCGGCGAGGAGCAGGTTGGCGCCCTCCACCGGTTGGCCGGTTTCGCGGTCCCGCACCACGCCGATCACGCGCCCGCCGCCCTGCGCCAGGCCGGGAGGGGGGGCCGCGACGGTTGCGGCCAGCAGCAGCGCGACGGTGCTTGCTGGGGAAAAGCGGAAGGAGTACACTAGCGCCACCTTGCGTTGTTTCCGGCCGTTCTGTCAAGCCTCGGCAGCTCGCCGGCGCGTCGTGCTGCTCCTCGCGCTCGGCACGGCGGCGTGCCGCACCTCCGACGATGCGCTCGTCGCCCCCCAGCCCAGATTCCCGCTCGGCGGCGGCTTCCGGCGCCTCACGTACAACAGCGGTCCCGATCTCGCGCCGACCTGGGCGGCGGACGGGAAAACGCTCTCGTATGTGACGCTGGGGCTGCCACCCGGCGCGCCGGACCAGTGGCTGCGCGTGGCCGTGCCGGCCGAAGGCGGCACCGCGGTCGAGGACGCCCCGGGGTACCGGTCGCCGTTCGGCACCGAGGCCCTTCCCGCCGTCCACGCCGCGACCGGGACCCAGGCGGCGGTCGGGTTCCTGCACCCCGCAGGAAAAGACTGTTCGTGCGGCGCGGACCCGTGGCCTACGGTGTCCACGCTCGTGGTCCTGGCAGTGGATCTCGCCGGCCCGCCCCGATCAGGGTCGTCGCTGCCGACGCTCAACTTGACGCTGGCCGGACGCGAGGTCGGCGACTCGCTGGGGGACCCCTTGTATCGCATCCTGTTCAACCCGGTCTTCGCGCGGCGCCGCGACGATCGCGCGGCCGTCTTCGGGCCGTCGTGGTCGCCCGATGGGACCCGCTTCGTCGTGAGCGACGGGGACCGGCTGTGGGTCTGGGAGGTGAGCACCGGCTCGCTCCTCCCGGTCCCGGGGGTGAGCGACGCGGGCTTCCCGCACTGGTCGCCGGACGGCACCCGCATCGCCTTCGCGCACTACGCGCGGGACCGCGTGCGCACCAACGTGTGCGTCTTCGTCTTCCAAGGTGACATCGTGTGTCGCGCGCGCACGACGACCACATCCACGATCGCACCGGACGTGTGGGTCGTCGCGCCCGATGGCGCGGGCCTCACGCGGGTCGGGTTGGGCGAGGAGGCGGCCTGGCTGCCGGCCTCGAACGCGCTGCTCGTCCGCCGCGGCACCGGCCTCGTGCTGGTCGACCTCTCGACCGGCATCGAGCAGCCGATCGCCGGGACGGCCGGCGCCACCGAGCCCGCCGTGTCGGCGGACGGGCGTCTCGCCGCCTACGTGTCGCGGGCCACGGGAAACCAGGACGTGTGGACGGTCGACCTCTCGCCGTAACGCCGGGGCTCTTCGCGCGGCGTGGCGCGCTTGCTGGGGCGATGCGGAAGAAGTACACTAGCGCCTTGCGTCATCTCCGGCCGTTCGGTCAAGCCTCGGCGGCTCGCCGGGGCGTCATGCTGCTCCTCGCACTCGGCGCGGCGGCATGCCGCGCCTCCGGCGATGGGTTCGTCGATCCCCAGCCCAGATTCCCGCTCGGCGGCGGCTTCCGCCGCCTCACCTACAATCTCGGCCCCGATCTCACGCCGGTCTGGTCCGCGGACGGGAAGTCCGTCTCGTACGCGGCCATGGGGCTGCCGCCGGCCGCGGCGGACCAGTGGTTGCGCGTCGCGGTACCGGTCGAAGGCGGCACTGCGGTCGAGGAGGCGGCGGGATATCCTTCGCCGTTCGGCACCGAGGCCCTTCCTGTCGCGCGCGCACCCGTGGGGACCCGGGCAGCGGTCGGGTTCCTGTTCACGTCGGGAAGACTTTGCCCGTGCGGCGTGGAGCCATGGCCCACCGTGTCCGACCTCGAGGTCGTGATCGTGGACCTCCCGGTCCCGCTGCAGTCACCGTCGTCGCTGCCGACGCTCAGCCTCACGCTGGCTGGACTCCAGTTCGCCGATTCGCTGGGGCTCGGCCTGGTGCGCGTCCTCTTCACTCCCGTGTTCGCGCGGCGCCGTGACGACCGCGCGGCCGCCTTCGGGCCGTCGTGGTCGCCCGATGGGACCCGCCTCGTCGTGAGCGACGGGGACCGGCTGTGGATCTGGGAGGTGAGTACCGACGCGTTCGCCATGGTGCCGGGAGTGAGCGATGCGGGCTTCCCGCACTGGTCGCCGGATGGCACCCGCATCGCCTTCGCGCACTACGCGCGGGACAGCGTGCGCACCAGCGCGTGCGTTTTCATTTTCTTCGGTGCCCCGGCGTGCTACGCGAGCCACACGACCACGACCACGATCGCACCGGACGTGTGGGTCGTCGCGCCCGATGGCGCGGGCCTCACGCGGGTCGGGTTGGGAGAGGAGGCGGCTTGGCTGCCCGCCTCGAACGCGCTGCTCGTCCGCCGCGGGACCGGCCTCGTGCTGGTCGACCTCTCGACCGGCGTCGAGCAGCCGATCGCCGGGACGGCCGGCGCCGCCGAGCCCGCCGTGTCGGCGGACGGGCGTCGCGCCGCCTACGTGTCCCGGGCCACCGGTAACCAGGACGTATGGACCGTCGACCTCTCGCCGTAACGCTGGGCGCGCTGATGGCGCTGCTGCCGGCCTGCGGTCCCACCGAGATCGTGGTGGGGGATCAACCGGGCCTCGCGCGCGTCGTCGCCGGCGTGCCGGGTGTCTCCGGACTCGGAGCCGCCGAAGGCGACGCGCGCACGGAGGCGCTAGCCGGTCCCTCGGGCATCGCCGCTCTGCCGGGCGGAACGCTGTATATCGCGGACACCGGCAACCGCGTCGTGCGCGTGGTGTCGCCGGGCGGGGTCGAGCGTATCGTGGCCGGAGACGCGCGCTGCCTTCAGACGGTGTTCGCCTCGGTCCGTGCGCGAGCGCTCTGCCTGCAGCTGCCGACCGCCATCGCCGCCTTTCCCAGCGGCGATTCGCTGCTCGTCGTGGATCAGCGTGTCCACGTGGTGTGGCTGATCGACCTCACGGCCGATTCGGCTCGGCCCTTTTTCGGAACCGGCACGCGCGGCGCGGCGGATTCCGGCGCCGTCGCCCGGACGGCGCCGACCAGCGAGCCTGACGATGTCGCGGTGGGGCCGGACGGAACGGTCTACGTCGCGGAAGTCGCCAACCACCGGATCGTGGCGATCTCGCGGGAGGTGGGGACCGGTGAATTCGTGGTGCGGCCGGCGGTGGGACGAGGCGAAGGCGGATACGGCGGTGACGGCGCGGAGGCGGTGCGCGCTCGGCTCTACGCGCCGCGCGGCGTCGCGGTGGGCGATGGAGAGCTGTACGTCGCCGACACCGGGAACCACGTGGTGCGGCGTGTCACCGCCGACGGCCGCATATCCACGGTGGCCGGCAGTGGGCTGGCGAGCTTCGGGGGCGACGGCGGGCCGGCCTTGTCCGCGCAGCTGAACCAGCCGGTGCGCGTCGCGCTCGTGGGTCGGGTCCTGATCGTCTCCGATCGCGGCAATCGCCGCGTGCGAGCCGTCCAGCTCGCTTCCGGACGGATCGGTACCTTCATGGGCAACGGTGACTCGGCGCTCGGCCCGGACCTGCTGGAGGCGGGGCTTACCACCACGTCGGTGCCGGCGGGGTTGGCGCAGGCCGAGGGATTCCTCTACGCCGCCGATGCCGGCCATCACGTCGTACGCCGCATCTTCGTTCCCTAGCATCGCGACTGGCTGCACCACCATTCGTGACGTAAATCTCTAGGCTCATGACCGACAACAACTGCACCCAAT
>JAUYOW010000260.1 GCA_030697825.1 Gemmatimonadales bacterium
GAGGCGAGGTGCCACGACGTGGCGACGGGCGTGGCGCCGCGCCGCGTCTCCGTCAGCACTTCGGTGCAGGCCAGCAGGCCCAGCTTGATGCCGACCCCGGCGAAGCCGATGCCCTGGCCGCGCGTCTTGGTGGTCGCCGCGATGTCGTGGAAGCGGATCAGCTCGCTCCGCTTCATCCCGGTGCCGTCGTCGGTGACGGTGAGCGTCGCGGCGGCGGGATCGGCTGTCACCGCGATGACGGCGGCGCCGGAATCGAGCGAGTTGGCGACTATCTCCGTGAGGATGGTCTCCTCCAGGCCGCCGGGGTAGGCGTCGCGGAGGTCCTCGAGCAGGTGAAGTATGTCGACACGGGTCTCGCCCATGCCGCGATTCTACCCCTTCCGGCGGCGCAGGGCGAGGGTGGGGGTCTGCAATGATTTGCCTATGCACTTCGCCGAGCATACGTT
Source organism: Gemmatimonadales bacterium (assembly GCA_030697825.1). Lineage (NCBI taxonomy): Bacteria > Pseudomonadati > Gemmatimonadota > Gemmatimonadia > Gemmatimonadales > Gemmatimonadales bacterium. Next base: position 447 of record JAUYOW010000260.1, read on the forward strand.
AGAGTTGTCGCCGACTTCAGCCTGGGTGTCGTTCATGCCGGTGACGGCCAAGCCGTCAAAGCGCTTCTACGACGCCCTCGGCGAGGACGTCGCCAACGAATTGGTGGAGTGGTTCAATTCGGTGGACGCTACCTACAAGGCCGATCTTCGCGACCTGATCGAGGTCCAGGCGCAGCGGTTCGACGCCAGGCTCGAGCAGCGCATCGGTGTGCTCGACGCCAAGCTCGACCAGCGCATCGGTGTGCTCGACGCCAGGCTCGATCAGCGTATCCACGTGCTCGACGCCAAGCTCGAGCAGCGCAACGCGCAGCTTGGTGCGGAAATGCGGGCCGAGATGAGTCAGGTGGTGCGGCGCATCGACAGCCTCGAGACCAAGCTCGAAGCGCAGGGGGCCCGCTCGGAGGGGAAGTTGGAGCAGCGTCTGGCAGAGCAGAAAGCCGAGCTGCTGAAGTGGTTGTTCCTCTTCTGGGTCGGAACCTCCGGGCTCAGTCTGTTCGGCATTCTGTCCCGGTAGGAGCAGCTCGCCCGCGCCGAAGCAAGGGCGCGGGCAGTCAGCATGCCGTCGCGCTATTCCCGGCCGGTCACACGTCCAGATTCTTCACAAACCTCGCATGCTCCTCAATAAACTTACGGCGGGGCTCGACTTCATCCCCCATCAGCGTCTCAAATAGCTGATGCGCCGCGAACGCATCCTCCATCTCCACCTTGAGGATCGTCCGCGTGGACGGATCCATCGTCGTCTTCCACAACTGGTCCGGATTCATCTCCCCCAGGCCCTTGTACCGCTGGATCCCCACTGACCCGCGCCCCGAGTCGCCGTTGGAGAGCCGCTTCACGTACTCGTCCCGCTCCGGCTCGTCGTAGGCGTAATACTCCTCCTTGCCCTTGGCCACGCGGAACAGCGGCGGCTGCGCGATGTAGACGTATCCCGCGTCGATCAACTGCTTCATCTCCTTGTAGAAGAACGTCAGCAGCAGCGTCCGGATGTGCGCGCCGTCCACGTCGGCATCCGTCATGATGATGATCTTGTGGTACCGGGCCTCACCCAGATTGAATTCCTCACCCACGCTGGTGCCCATCGCCGTGATGATCGTCCGGATCTCCTCGTTGCTGAGGATCTTGTCGATCCGCGCCTTCTGGACGTTCAATATCTTGCCGCGCAACGGGAGAATGGCCTGGAACGCCCGGTCCCGCCCCTGCTTCGCCGAGCCGCCGGCGCTGTCGCCCTCGACCAGGTAGATCTCGCACAGCGCGGGGTCGCTTAGAGAGCA
>JAUYOW010000261.1 GCA_030697825.1 Gemmatimonadales bacterium
AGCGCGGCGGCGGCGTGCGGTCGCCGGTAAGCGAGCTGACCTGCCGCGCCAGCGTGTTCAGGTACTCGAACGGGTCCGAGCCGGTACCGCGCGCCGACTGATAGGTGTAGGCCACCCGGCCCTGGAAGATGCGGCCGAAGCGCTGGTCGAGCGCGAATTCGATGCCGCGCGCGTTTCCGAAGTCGCCGTTGAGCGGCATGTTGATGGCCGAGATCGCCCGCTGCTGCGTGTCGTAGATGTTCACCACGTTCACCGCGATGTCCGACGTCTTGTCCTTGTTGTAGGCCGAGATGTCGAGCACCACGTCGTCGCTGAACGCATGCCGGATGCCGAACTCGAACACGATCGAGCGGCCGAACGTGAGGTCGCGGCCGAAGATGTCGTTCGTGTTGGTGAAGTTCAGGTCGGAGTTGACGCCGCTGGTCAGCAGGAAGAAGTCCGGCGCCTGCGTCTGGTGCGCGTACGACACCCGGAAGCCGGTGCGGTCGGTGACCGGGAAGCTGACCCGCACGCTGGGCGCCAGCGCCGCGTGGACGGGCGCCCGAACGAAGTTGCAGGTGGACCAGCCGACCGTATCGGCCGCCATCTTGAGTTCGTTGCACCGGTTCGCCACCACGGTGTCCTCTGCCGTACGCGCGGCCGTCAGATCGCCGTCGCGCAGCGGGTCGCTGAAGACGCGGCCCGGGACGCGCGGATACATCACGCCGGAGTTGAGGCGGTCGTACCGCAGGCCCAGGTCGATGACCAGGTCGCCCAGGTCGATACGATCCTGGCCGAACAGGCCGACGCGGTTGGGCTTCTCGTGGTACGCGTCCATGAAGATCTGCTCGACCAGGCTCGAGTTGAACGCCCGCATGTCGGACCTGGTGAAGTCGGCGCCCACTTTGACGCGGTTGTAACGGTTGGCCTGCCAGTCGAGGGCGGCGCGGCCGGCCGTACGGCTTTCGCTCGACAGCGTGGGGCCACCGGAGCCGTAGGCCTGGTTGGGCAGGTATGCCGGGCCCGCGGTCACGCCGTAGGGATTGAGCCGGTACGACCCGCCCTGGTTGAACTCGGCGCCGCGTCCGAGGAAGGGGATGCACCGCCCCCCGGTCGATGGCTCGCAGTTGTTGATCCGGATATTGGTCACCAACTGGTCGTCCACCGGCCAGGAATCGAAATCGTGCAGGAACTGGAAGTTGCCCAGCGTGAAGTTGGCGGACGGATCGCGATTGTCCGCGACCCAGGCCGGGTCGAGCAGGCCCGAGACGAACTCATCGCGCTGCCAGCTCAGGTTGGCCTCGAGCGTCAGTGCCCGGTCGGCCGAGCGTGACAGGTTCTGGTACCAGTTCACCACCGCGAGGTTGCTGTTACTCCGCGAGCCGCGCTGCGCCTGCGGATTGTACAGGCTGGTGCCGCGGAAGAAGCGGTCCTGCGCGCGGCTTCTGTGATACCCCACCGACATCCGCGACCCGGTGCCGTAGGTGTACGTCAGTTTGCTGCTGAACGTCAGGTTGTCGCCCTGGTCGTCCGGCCGCCGCGCGCCATTGGAGAACCGCGTGAAGGCGGGGATGTTGGCCCGGGTGGAGTCCGACAGCGGGTTGTCCGGATCTGTGGGCACGTTGACCCAGCCGTTCGGCGCCAGGGAGTCCGACGTGTCCAGGCCGCTCATGACATAGATCGGCTGATCTTCAGCCCCCTTGCCAAGGCGGGGGCTCTGCTGGCCCGACAGCGTGGTGGACAGGAAGAACGTCAGGTTGCGCGCGAGTGGGCCGCCGAAGCTGGCCTCGACGCGGTTCAGCCCCTGCCCGTAGGTCTGGCCCGACACCTCGTCGGTGGAGTACGCGAGCGAGCCGTGGTAGTTCGTGCCACCCGAGCGCGTGACCAGGTTGATGACGCCCGACTGAGCGTCCCCGTACTCGGCCCCGATGGCGCCCGTCGTGATGGACGTTTCCTCCACCGCGTTGGTGCCGAGCTGGACTTCCGGCCGCGCACCCTGGCCCAGGAACCC
>JAUYOW010000262.1 GCA_030697825.1 Gemmatimonadales bacterium
ACTTCCCGTTCGGCCGCGTGAAGCTGGTTCCCGCCATCCACGGCGGGCAGGTCGAGGGCACCGACGGGTCGAAGTTCGCGACCTGGCCCTGCGGGTTCGTGGTGACGATGGGCGGCACGCGCATCTACCACACCGGTGACACCGCGCTCACCATGGACATGCAGCTCCTCGCGGGGCGGGTGGACGTGATGCTCCTTTGCATCGGCGACAACTACACGATGGGGATCGAGGATGCAGCACGGGCGGTCGAGTTCGTACAGCCGAAGGTCGCGATCCCGATGCACTACAACACGTTTCCTCTGATCGCGGCGGATCCGGAGGAGTTCAAGAAGGCCGTCGGCGGCCGGGCGGAGATCGTCGTCCTGCAGCCGGGCGAATCGTACCGCAGCTGAGGTCTTCGTCCCTTTCCACCATACGGCAGTAGCCCGAGCCGCTCGTCGTGCGCCGGTCTCACGACGCCGAAGTGGCGACGGTCGGTGGTCACGATCGATCCGATGTCCAGCCGCCTGGTCGAGGTCGGTCTCGCTCGCGCCCGCGAGGCGTCGCCATCCTGCCGCGACCGCCCGGCGGTCCGCTGCGCGCGGGCCGCCGTCGCCGTGAACTTGGACGCCAGCAGGTCCATCATCCCTTCGCGCAGGTAGTGCAAGCCTGCCAGAGTGCCGTCCCCTGGAAAGCGGGCAGAAGGCCAGCTAGTCTTGACCCACCTACAACCAACCCACCGGAGCATTCGCGTGCCTCTCAAGTCGAAGAAGAAGAAGTTGGCCGGCTTCCGCCTCACCTACGCCACGATGTTCGATCCGCCGCTGGGGTTGCACCGCAACTTCGAGAAGGCGCTCGCCCGCGTGAAGACCGACCTCGGGTGCGAGTACCCGATGCTCGTCGGGGGCAAGGAACGCCTCGCGGCCGAGAAGTTCGAGGACCGGAGCCCGATAGACCACTCGTGGCTGCTGGGCACCTTCCAGAAAGGGACCGCCCGGGACGCGAAGGACGCGATCGCCGCCGCGCG
>JAUYOW010000263.1 GCA_030697825.1 Gemmatimonadales bacterium
AGACGGCCAGCTCGTTATGGTGGTCGCGCACGCGCGCCACCTCGCCCCACGGCTGGGTCCACCATTCGTCGTGCGACTGCCGGGTGGTGTCGGTGATGCGGAGGTTGTCGCGCAGTCGTGGCGCCCCCCGGAACTCGAAGCCGAGCAGGGAGGGGAGGATCAGCGCGCGGCCATCGCGTGCCAGGCTGTAGGCCAGTCGGCCTTCGCGGAGCTCGACCGTGACCTGGTTGCGGCCGTCCGGTGAGGCGACGCGGACCTGGCCCCGGAGCGGGGCGGTGGTCGCGACGAGCGTGGTGGCGGCGATGCCGAGCACGGGGAAACGAGCGTAGCGAAACACGGACATCTCCGGAGCCTGGAGTCGGATTCCGACCTGGGCGGTTAATGTCGCCCAGGGCCGCCATGCGGCGTAAGCCTACCCTCGGCTCGCGTTTCGGGGCCGGTGTGTGGCAGCCTCGCCGCGCGCGAGCCGGGCGAGAATGGCGCGGCCCTGTGTCAGGAGTTCCTGACCGAGTCTGGTCCGAGCGCTGACTGGTCCCAGTCGGGACTCGGCTGGCGCCGTCCGTCATCTCGCCGGATATTCGCTACGTCTCCGTCCCGGAGATTCATGGCGCTCCGCGACTGGCTCCAGCCACCGCGCCGTCTCGTGGTACTGTTCCTGCTGATCGCGCTGATCGTGGTCACCGCGATGGGCGGGCTCGCGTGGCGCTTCCTCGACCAGGACCGCGCGCTGGAGCGGCAGCGTACGCAGGACCGGCTCGAGCGCACGGCGGACGTGATCACCGCCGCGCTGGGCCGGGGCGCGGCCGAGGCCCGGGAAGCGCTCACGCGTCTCTCCTCCGTGGCGCGGACGGAGCTGCGCACCGCCGCCGCTCGCTGGGCTGGCACGCTGAAGGCCGACGCACTCGTCGTGATCCTGACGGCGGATGGCGTGGAGGGATTCCCATCCGGCCGGCTGCTCTATCGGCCCGTGCCCGTACCGTCGCGTGAGGCGCCCGCCGCCACGTACGCGGTCGGAGAGGGGCTCGAGTTCCGCCAGCGGGATCTGGTCGGCGCCGCGGCAGCGTTCCGCGCGCTGGCGGCGTCACGTGACTCGGCCGTGCGCGCCGGCGCGCTGCTGCGGCTGGCGCGGGTCGAGCGCAAGGCGGGCCAACTCCCTCGGGCGCTCGAGAGCTACGCCCGCCTCACGAGCCTGGGGACGGTGCCGGTCGGAAGGCTCCCTGCCGCCCTGGTCGCGCGGCATGCGCGGCTCGCCATCCTGCGGGAGACGGGCCGGGCCGCCGAGGCGGAGCGGGAAGCTGCGACTGTGGCGGACGATCTCCGCGCCGGGACCTGGCCGCTGACCCGGGCGGTCTACCGGTACTACGCCGAGGAGCTGGCCGGCTACGCCCTCCCGCCGCTGGATGCCGCCAGTCGCGCGCGCCTCGAGCGCTCCGAGGCTATCGCGAACGCGGTCGGTGAGCTCTGGGCCAGGTGGAACAGCGCCGACGAGGAGCGGCGCCAGGACGGCAGCGAGGTCGTCACGTGGCGGGGACATCCGGTGCTGCTCCTCTGGCGCGGCACCGCCACCCGCGGCGTCGCGCTCGTCGCGGGGCCGGATCAGGTGGAGCGCGGCTGGCTGGCGGAGCCGCGGCCGACCCTGGCCCGCGAGCAGGTGACCTTCGTGCTGGCCGACGCCTCGGGGAACGGCCTGATCGGGAGCATCCCCGCCGAGGCGGGCCCCCAGGTGACCCGGACCGCCGCCGAGACGCGGCTCCCCTGGACGCTGCGGGTCGCGAGCGGGAACCGCGCGGCCGACCTCGCACAATACGCCGAGCGCCGCCGACTGGTGACGCTGGGACTCGCCGCGCTGACCCTGCTCGTCGTGGTGGGGCTGTACGCCGCCATCCGGGGTGTGAGCCGCGAACTGGAGGTGGCCCGCCTGCAGTCGGAGTTCGTGGCGGCGGTGTCCCACGAGCTGCGCACGCCGCTCACGGCGCTGCGCCAGTTCACCGAACTGCTGGTCAGCGACCGCGTCCGCCCGGAGGAGCAGCGGCGACGGTACTACGGCGTGATGCAGCGCGAGGCGGACCGGCTGCAGCGGCTGGTGGAGGGGTTGCTCGACTTCGGGCGGATGGAGGCGGGCGCGCTCGAGTTTCACCGCACATCGATCGCGGTGCCCGACTGGGTGCGCGACCTGGTGCAGGAGTTCCGGCAAGCGGTGGCCGAGGACGGGTGGAGCATCGAACTGGCGGACCACCTGCCGGGACCGACCCGGATCCGTGCCGACGCCGAGGCCGTAGGCCGCGCGCTCTGGAATCTGCTCGACAACGCCGTCAAGTACTCGCCCGACCACCGGACGGTGTGGGTGGAGGTCCGCCGGGAGGGCGGCCAGCTGGTCATCGCCGTCCGGGACCGCGGGATCGGGATCTCGGCCGCCGAGCGGGCGACGATTTTCGACAAGTTCGTCCGCGGGGCCTCCGCGGGACAGGTCGGGGCGAAAGGGACGGGCATCGGCCTGGCGATGGTGCGCCACATCGTGGACGCCCACCACGGGACCGTGACGGTCGAGAGCGAGCCGGGAACGGGCAGCACCTTCACGCTGCGCCTGCCCGTAGAGGAGTGACCCATGACACGCATTCTGGTGGTGGAAGACGACCCGGCGATCGCGCTCGGCCTCGAAGACGACCTGACGCTGGAGGGGTACACGGTCGAGGTCGTGCGTGACGGGGAGGCGGCCCTCGCCAGAGCGGGCGAGGGTGGCATCGACCTGGTCCTACTGGACGTGATGCTGCCGCGGAAGGACGGGTTCGCGGTGTGCCGCGAGCTGCGCCTCCGCGGCATGCACGTGCCGATCATCATCGTGACCGCGAAGACCCACGAAGCGGAGAAGATTCTGGGGCTCGAACTGGGCGCCGACGACTACGTCACCAAGCCGTTCAGTCCCGCCGAGCTGCGGGCGCGCATCAAGTCGGTGCTGCGGAGGACCGGGAACGACGATCCGGCCACCGCCGCGTTCGGCGACGTCCAGGTGGACTTCGCGGCGTTCGAGTTGCGGCGCGGCGGGGCGGTCGTGCACGCGACGCCGACGGAGCTGAAGCTCCTCCTGGCCTTCGTCCGCCATCCGGGGCGGGTGCTGAGCCGACAGGAGCTGGTGGACCTGGTGTGGGGGCCCGGCCGGGCCATCACGCCGCGGGTCGTGGACACGCACGTGGCCAATCTCCGGCAGAAGGTGGAGCCGGACCCGGCCCAACCCAGCTACATCGTCGGCGTCCGCGGCGTCGGGTATCGGTTCGACGCCTGAGCCGACCGTCAGGGTTTCTCGACCGAACCTCTGCCGTCTCCAGTCCGTCTCTAGGGCTTGTCGCGATCCGCGGCCGCCGTCCGACTCCTAGCTTGGGTGCAGCGAAGAACAGGTGTCTTCGCGGGACCCGAGTGGAGGTGACTATGCGTGGCGAAGGAATGCGTAAGCTGCTCCTGGCATTCGCCGTGGGAATGGTCGGCCCGACCCTGCAGGCGCAGGAGCGCAGCCCGGCCGAAGTGCGGCTCCAGGCCGCGCTCCACGCGGAGGAGGTGGAGGGCAACCTGGCGCGCGCGATCGACCTGTACAGGGACGTGGCCAGAAGGTACGGCCGCGAGCGCGACGTGGCGGCTCGGGCGCTGTTCTACCTGGGGCGCAGCTACGAGAAGCAGGGCAGCCAGGAGGCGACGCGCGCGTACCAGCGCGTGGTGCGCGAGTACGGCGACCAGAGTGAGGTGGCGGCGCAGGCGCGCGCGCGGCTGGCCGCGCTCCAGGCCGCGGCGCCGACCGTCGCGGGCCGGGGCCCGGTCGCGCGGCGGCTCCTGTCCGGCGCCGACACCG
>JAUYOW010000264.1 GCA_030697825.1 Gemmatimonadales bacterium
AGGTCGGGTACCAGCAGGACGCGGTTCATCGCCACCAAGTATGACCGGCACGGGCACGAAAGGCGAAGTCGCCGCGCTTGCCCGACGCCCCGGCCGGCACCATCCTTCGTCCCCACCATGGTGCGCGTGTGGTTCGCCGGCCGCCGGGCCGTCCAGTCCATCGAAGACCGCGCCCGCGGTCTCGCCCGTCATTTCTCCGCCGACCTCGTCGCCAGCCACGACTATCGCGACGGTCGCGGAGTGCTCGCTTCCACCCGCGCCTTCTTCCGGACGGTGGCCGCCGCGCGGCGGCACGATGTGCTGTGGCTGCTGTCGCAGCACCCGGCGCGCGTGATCGCCGCGTGGCTCGGCCGAGCACTCTTCGACACGCGAGTCATCGTCGACACCGGTGATCTCCTGTACGAGTCCGTCAGGATCGCAGGCCGCCCGCCGCTCTACTGTGCGGTGGTCCGCGTTCTGGAAGCGCTCAGCACGCGCGTTCCCGACGCGGTGGTGGTGCGCGGCTCCGAGCACGTGACGCTCCTTCAGCGCCAAGCTGTACGCCGGGTGGAGCTGATCGTGGACGGCGTGGAGTGCAACCAATTCGCGCGCCGGGACAGCGCGGAGGTTCGCGCCCGCCTTGGTGTGCGCAGCGCCGTGACCGTCGGCGTCGTCGCGACCATCGGGTGGGAGGCGCGACTCGGGCTGCCGAGCCCCGGGTGGGACGTGGTGGAATGCCTCGCGAGACTGACGGACCTCGACGTGGTCGGCCTCGTGGTCGGCGACGGCCCCGGCCTGGCGGGACTGCGGGCACTCGCGGACCAGCGCGGCGTGACCGAACGCATGCGGTTCGTGGGTCGCGTCCCCCTCGCGGAGCTGCCCGCGTATCTCTCGGGGATCGACATCTTCCTGCATACGGCGCTGAACAACCCGATGTCGGCGGTGCGGACGACGGGCAAGCTGCCGATCTTCCTGGCCAGCGGCTGCGCTGCGGTGGTCTCGAGGGTTGGCGAGGCCGCCCGGGTGCTCGAGGGGACGGGGATGCTCATCGATTTCGACGGGACGTGGGAGGAGTACGCGCGCCGCCTGGCCGCTCGGGTGCGCGCGATCATCGCGGATGGGGAGCTCGAGCGCTGGCGGGAGACGGGTCCGGCCATCGCGCGGCGGGAATTCGACTACGCCGCGCTCGGAGCCCGGGCCGAAGTTCTGGTTCGCGCGCTCACGGGAGCCTGACCCGCTTCGGCGCGCGCCTGATCACGACCGTCGGCCGAGCACTGCGCGATACACGGCCAGCGTCTGCTCGGCTACGGCGTCCCACCCGATCCCGCGCACCGCTTCGCGCGCGGCGCTTCCCATGGCCAATCGTGCAGCGGTGTCCGCGAGCAGACCGTCGAGTGCGGCGGCGAAGGCGGCCGCGTCCTCGGCGTCGGCGATGATCCGTCCCGACACACCGTCCGTGATCAGGTCCGCCGCGCCCGCCGCCCCGGACGTTACGACCGGAAGCCCCGACGCCATCGCCTCCGCGATCACCATGCCGAACGGCTCGTAACGCGTCGGAAAGACGAATGCATCGGCCGCCGCGAAGACCTCGGCGATGTCCTCGCGCGGCGGCTCGAGGCGCACGCGTCTCCCCACGCCGAGGCCCGCGGCGAGCTGGGCATAGCGGTCGCGGTTCCCCTCGCCCACGGCGAGGAGCTCGGCGTCGCGCTTCATGAGCGCGAGCGCCCGGATGGCCACGTCTAGGCCCTTGCGGTCGTACGCGCCGACGAAGAGCAGCCGCGGCGTGCCGGGTCCGCGCGCTCCCGGAGCGAAGGTGTCACTGTCCACGCCGTTCGGGATCACGGTCAGCGGCGCGGCAAGCGGTCCGTAGAACCTGCGGACCTCCTCGCCGGTCCGGCGTGAGACGGCGATGACCGCGCGCGCGTTGGGGTGCCGGAAGGCGCGGTGCTCGTCGCGGATCGCTTGGGCGACCACGCGGCCCTGATACCAGGACGCCGGCGGCGAGATCTCGCGCCACGCCGCGTGGCAAAACTGCGCGGTGATCACGGTGGCGCCGGGGAGCGCGCCTCCCACCGTGTGGACGACGTCGTACGGGCTCCTGGCGACGATGCGGGAGGCGGCATACCGAAAAACCGGGGCGCGCAGCAGCATCGGCCCCGCGCGCGGCTTCACGAGACGGACGCCGACACCCGTCGGCAGGCTGCCGTGGACGCGCATGGCGACCACGTCGAGGTCGCACGTCGCGGCGAGACGTCTGGCCAGCTCGAGGATGTAGCGATCCTGGCCCCCGGTGGGCCCGACGTGGTGCGCGACGAGCGCGACTCTCACCGCCGCACCAGCGACGCATACAGCTCCTCGACCTTGAGCGTCATCTCGACGGCGTCGAAGCGTTCGCGCGCCGTAAAGGCGCCTTCGGCGGCCAGGGACTGGCGGCGCTCGGGGTCGTCGCAGAGGGCGAGCAAAGCGGTGGCGAGCGCCTCGTGGTCCCCCGGAGGTGTCACTATCGCGTCCACTCCGGGAGTGGTGATCTCGCGCACCGCGCCGCCGTCGGCGGCGACGAGCGCCGTGCCCGCGGCCATCGCCTCGATCAGGCCGAGGCCGAAGGACTCGGGTGTGGTGGATGCATGCACGGCCACGTCCAGGGCGGCCAGGCAGTCCGGAATGTCGTGGCGCAACCCGGTAAAGGTTACGCGGTCGCCCACGCCGAGTGCCTTGGCGAGTGCCGGCAGCCGCGTGGCGCTGTCGTCGGTATCGAAGAGCGGGTCACCGATCACGAACAGCCGGGTGTGCCGCCGCGCGTGCAGCAGCGACGCTGCCGCGCGGATCACCACGTCTTGTCCTTTCGCGCGCTGCAGCCGCGCGACGATGCCGACGACGAACTCGTCGCTCGCGATGCCCAGCGCCTCACGCCCGCGGGCGCGCCGCACCGTGCGCGGCTCGGCGGGGATGCGCGTGCCGGGATGGATGACCTCGACTCTTGCCCGCCGCGGGTTCACTCGCCGCTGCCCCGACGCCGTGAACTCCGAATTGGCGATGATCGCCCGCGCCGGGACGAACGACGCCCACGCTTCGATCATGCTTCCCCACGCGGCGCCTACGTGCTGGAACCACACCGCGGGCCGCCGGGCCTTCGCGGCCGCGGCGCCACCGTACAGATGGCCCCACGCCATCACGCTGTGCACCAGGTCCACGTCGCCCGCCTCGACGAGGCCCGCGATGGTGCGCACGGCGCGCCGGCGCTGCAGCACGTTCCGGAGCGGCGGGGCGTTGACAATGTAGGTCGGCAGGCCGAGGCGGTCGCGGCACTGGCCGACGAGCGGGCCGTCGTGGAGGAAGCAGACCGAGGGCTCCACAACGGAGCGGTCGTGCTGGGCGAGGAGATCCATCGTGACGCGCTCCGCCCCGCCCAGATGGGCGTGGGGCGAGACGTACAGCACCCGCAGCGTCATCGGCGGTCACCGATGGCATGGCCTTGGCGGTGCGGCGTTCTCAAGCCATCGCCTCCGGCATCAGGTCCATGAGCAGTCGGCCGGCGAGGATGTCGACCGATGCGATGGCATGGTAGCGGCTGCTGCGCTGGGCGAGCTTCCGGCGCTCGTCCGCATCCACGACCAGGCGCTCGAGCCGTTCGGCGAACGCCTCCGGCGTCGCCTCGCAATCCGCGATCTGCCGGAGCCGCGGATCGAACAAGTGGCCGGTGGAGCTCACCGTCGGCACGCCGTGCGCCAGCGCGAGCATGGCGCCCGAGCGGCGCATCGTGAGCCCGTCCACGTATGGCGCCGCCGCAAGATCGAGGGCGCGCATCACCCGACCAGCGGTCGCGGGATCGACCTCGCCGAGGACTCGGACGTTGCCGCCGGTGGGGTAGCCCGGCAGTGCCCGGTCGCTGCCGAACCCGAACCGCACCCACACCACGTCGGTGCGCGGGGCGAGTCTGGCGACGGCCGCGGCGATCCAGTCGTGGGCGAAGCCCGATGCCGCCGGGCTGAAGATGCCGATCGCGACGGTGCCGTTGGCGAGGCCGAGCGACTGCCGCGCTTCCTCTCGCGAGACGGGGGAGACGGGCAGCGTCGCCCCGACCGGCGCGACCACTACGGTCGTGCCAGAGCCGGTGTAGCGGCGGGCGATGTCCGCGAACTGGGGCAGCGGCGTGTAAACGTGCGAGGCTCGACGCATCAGGTAGCCGAACTGCCAGCGCTGCGGAAATCCGGTGATGAGCCACGGAAGCCGCGTGAAGGGGACGAACGGCTCGTGGATGATGACCGCGAGGCCGACGCCGGCGCGCGCCATCCGCCGGATGCCGAGCACCAGGGCGGGAGAGACGCCGCGCCGGGCGAACAGGAACGGGACGTACTGGATCACGACTGTGCTCACGCCGTGGGCGAGTGCGGTGTCCACGATGTCGGTCGGGGCGAGGCCGGTCACGCACGTCACCGGGGCGAACCGCGCGGGGTCGCCGCGGCGCGCCAGGACGACCGGCGGCTCACCGAGCGCCTCGAGGGCGCGCGCGAGGACGAGCGTGTGGTCGGAGACGCCGCCGGGAACCGGCGGAACGTCGGGGCAGTAAAGCCCGATCACGGGCCGGCCCGCGAAGGGTAGGGCGTGCGCCGCTACCGGGCCAACGCCGGCACGGCGGAGGGCTCGATCTCGGCCGGCTCTTCCGCGGCGGACACTTTGGACTCCATCCGGCGCATCGCGGCGAGCACTCCGGCGAGGAACCAGAAGTACGCGGTGATCGGGTTGCTCAGCAGCGGTTGTGAGCCCCATGACATGGCAAGGAACGCGAAGAACAGCCCGGCGATCGCGGCGGACGTCGCCCCGATGACGGGGTCGCGCGCCCGGCGCGCGAGGCGCACCGCACCAACGATCATCCCGATCAGGATGGTCGTCATCATGATCAGTCCCGGGATGCCCACTTCCACGAGCATGTCCGCGAAGTAGTTGTCGGACCAGCGTACCTCGTATTGGATCCGGGCGCTCTCCGGGTTCGATCCGAGCTCTTTCTGGAGTGCACCGGCCGCGGACCCGGTCCTTCCCAGGCCTGCCCCGAAGGGGTAGCGCGTCAGGCGGAGCTTGATGCCGTAGATCGGGTTGCCGCGCGCCTGAAGGTACGTGCCGGTCCGGGCGAGGGTGAGCAGCCGGTCGGTCACGTCCCCCTCGCGCCAGATGTCGGGAATGTTGCGCTCGGACTGGACCGCTTCCGTCGCCATCGGCCTCAGGAAGGTCTGCACCGCGACGTACGAGCCGGTTCCCAGGGCCAGCACGAACACGAGTGCCAGGACGCCGCGCCCGCGTCCCCGGCTGGCCGCGAGCGCCGCCATGAGGACCAGTGCGAGCACGCAGCCGAGGAAGACCTGGCGCACTCCCGAGACGACGAAGACCCCGCCGGCCAGCAAGATGCCGACGGTCGCGATGAGCCGGACGCGCGGCCACTCCCGCGGTGTCACGAGCAGGACGACGGCCAGCGGGGTCACCAGGAACGCGATCACCGACGAGCCGCCCGGCACCGCGCTGGTGCCGAAGGGCCGCCACTCGTGGTAGTAACTGATGTTCTGCCGCGCGCGCTCCGACAGGTCGAGCAGGCTCGAGGGTCCCAGGGCGTACTGCGCGAGCGACGCCACGTACGGCACGAACGCCAGCAAAACCAGGGCCGTGATGAACCTGATGATGTCCTTGGGCTCACGGAAGGTCGCGGCCGCGAGGAAGTACAGCGGGATCATCGTCAGGTGGATCTTGTACGACGCCAGGCTCGGGATGATGCCCGCGCTGTACGGGTTGAACAGCTCGAGGAAAAGCCATAGGACGTACAGAAGGATCAGCCGAACCCAGGGCAGGTCCGGCAGCGAGGCGCGCCGGGCCGTCACGGCCACCAGGACCATCGTTCCGGCGAGCGATAGCACGATGATGTCCAAGCCGACGTGGACAACGCGGTTGTAGTTCGAAACGAGCTTGAGGAAGCCTTCTACCTCGAGGTATCCGAGGATGATGAGGAGGGTCAGCATCCGCCGGCCGAGCACCACGCAGACGACCGCGAGGATCAGAGGGATGGCCGCGTAGATCACGCTGTAATATGGGGTTGCGGTTGCCCTCCCGCCAACATTTGCGTACGATGGTTCGGCTGGGCCGCCCATGCGCTCCTACCTCTCCGCGTTTCTCGTCGCCCTCGTCCTGGGGGTGTTGCTTACCCCGGCGGCCGCCCGCCTCGGGGTGCGGTTCGGGGCGATCGACCGAACCAGGGACGCGCCGATCCCGCGTGCCGGCGGGCTCGCCGTGGTCACCGCGGCCGTCCTGTCGCTACTCCTCCTCGCGATGGTGTTCACGCCCGTTCGCGCCCTGGTGCGGTACTCGCGCGTGGAGCTGAGCGCGGTCTACCTGGGAGCGCTAGGTATCCTGGCGCTGGGCGTCATCGACGACATCAAGGGCCTCAGGGCGCCACCCAAGTTCGCCGTGGAGATCGCCATCGCCGTGGGTCTCTACCTGGTCGGCGTGCGTGCCTCTACCGTCTGGTTGCCGTTCGGCATCGTCTCCCTGGGCTTCGTGGTGGGGCTCGTCTTCACGGTGGTCTGGATCGTCGGGATCACCAACGCCTTCAACCTGCTCGACGGCATCGACGGGGCGGCGGCAGGCGCGGCGGTGTTCGCCCTTCTCGCGATGTTCGTCACCTCGGTGACGCTCGGCCAGCCGCTGGTCGCGCTGCTCACGGTCGCGCTGGCGGGGGCGACGCTGGGTTTCCTCCCGTACAACTTCCCTCCCGCCAAAGTGTACCTCGGCGACGCGGGGAGCCTCTTCCTGGGGTTCATGCTGGCCACGCTCGCGCTCGAGGGCGCGACGAAGGGTCCCGCGATCGTCGCGATCGCCATCCCGATGGTCGCGTTCGCGGTGCCGGTCCTCGACACCCTCATCGCGGTGGTGCGGCGGGCGGCGCGCGGCGCGCCGGTCTTCAAGGGGGACCGCGAGCACCTCCATCACCGGCTCCTCGACCTCGGGCTGACGCCGGCGCAGGCGGCGGCGATCCTCTATCTCGTGTGCGGAGCGTTCGCGCTCGCGAGCATGCTCTTCCTCAACCACAACGTTCGCGGGCTGGCCGTAGTGCTCACGATGGTCGGCGCGGTCGTCTGGCTGTCGGTGCGGCACCTGCGGCTCCACGAGTTCTTCGAGCTGGCACGCCTGGCGCAGCGCGGTTTCACGCAGACCCGGGCGATCCAGTTCAACGTGAGCGTGCGCCGCGCGGCCGACGGGCTCGACCGGGTACGGTCCTGGGACGAGATCGTGCGCATCCTCGCCGACCTCTTCGCCGCGAGCGAGTTCGACGGGGTGCGCCTGACGCTCCGTCCCACCAACGACGACAGCGGCCGGCGCGAGTTCCGGCTGGAGGGCGGCGAGATCGTCGAAGCGAGCGTTCCGATCCTGGCGGACGAGTGGGGTGTTCATATGCCGTTCCCGGTGGGTCCCGATGGCCGGACGAAGGGTGAGCTGGCCGTCTTCCGGCGCTACGGCCGCAGCGCCCTGCTCACCGACGTGAACCTGATCGTCGAAGTCCTGCGCCCGGCGCTCGGCAAGGCCGCGGGCCGCGTCTCGCCTCCGCCCTCCGCCTAAGCCGCGGCTCCGATGCGGGTCGTGCAGGTGGGGAAGTTCTACCCGCCGGAATACCTCGGCGGGCTCGAGACGGTCGTCGTCAACCTCAACACCGAGCTGGTGCGACGCGGGATCGGCGTGACGGCCGTCGTGTCGGCGGCGCGGGGACGAGGCGGCGCCGACACCTACGGCGGGGTGCGGGTCGTCCGGGCGCGCTCCTACGGCACGGTGCTCTCCCAGCCGATCACACCCGCGCTCCCGCGCCTGGTTCGCGAGAGTCCCGGCGACCTCGTGCACCTGCACCACCCGAATCCCCTCGGCGACCTCGCGGTGCTCGGCGACAGGCGTCCACTGGTGATCACCCAGCACAGTGACGTGGTGCGGCAGCGGGCGCTGGCGCCCTTTTACGGGCCCATAGTGCGCCGAGCGCTGGAGCGGGCGCGCTTCGTGGCGATCGGCTCGCAGCAGCTGCTGCGAACCTCGCGCGAGCTGCGCGGCTTCGAGGCCAAGGCGCGGGTGATCCCGTTCGGCATCGACTCCTCACGGTTCGCGGCGACGCCCGCGGTGCTGGCGCGGGCGCGGGCGCTGCGTGCCGGGTGGGGCGAGCGCCCCGTCGTGCTGGCGGTGGGCCGCCTGGTGGGATACAAGGGGTTCGACGTGCTGCTCCGGGCGACGGCGACGCTCGACGCAACGGTCGTGATCGTCGGGACCGGGCCGGAGGAGGCTCGCCTCCGCTCGCTCGCCGGGAAGAACGCGGTGTTCGCCGGCAAGGTCTCGGAGGAGGACCTCATCGCCCACTACCACGCGGCCGACGTGTTCTGCCTCTCGTCGGTGACGATCGCGGAGGCGTTCGGCATCGTGTTACTGGAGGCGATGGCTTGCGGGAAGCCGCTGGTGACGACCGCGCTGCCCACCGGCGTCTCCGAGGTGAACCGGGATGGTGAGACGGGGCTTATGGTGCCGCCGGGGGACTCGGGTGCGTTGCGCGAGGCGATCAGTTCGTTGCTGGCGGATCCAGCGCGGCGAGCGAAGATGGGGCGGGCTGCGCGTGAAGTTCAGGTGCGGGAGTATGGAGCGGAGTTGATGGGCGAGAGGTATTTCGGGCTGTATGAAGAGGCGATGGGGTGAGTAGGGTGAGTAAGGGTGAGTAAGGGATGTAAGGGGAGTAAGGGAAGTAAGGGGTGTAAGGGGAGTAAGGGGAGAGAGGGGAGAGAGGGGAGAGAGAGGCTTACACCGAGGGGCGGGGGAGGCGGCGGCGCGATTCTTCCGGG
>JAUYOW010000265.1 GCA_030697825.1 Gemmatimonadales bacterium
CTTGAACCGCTATTCGGATTACACCGGCGTGGTGACCGCGGGCGTCTCAGGGACGGGCATCACGGCGGTTACCCGATCCCAGCTCGATTCGATTCGGGTCGTTCCCAACCCGTTCGTGGCGTTTTCCACGTTCCAGACGTCCATCGACGAATCGCGGGTGGTCTTCACCCACCTGCCGCCGCGCGGATCGTTGCGCATCTACAGCGTGTCCGGGCAGTTCATCCAGCTACTCTCGTGGACCACCGCGGACCTCGGCTCCAACGGCGACCTGCACTACAACCTGAGGACGCGCGAGGGCACGGACCTGGCGACGGGAATGTACATCTGGGTGCTGAACACCGACGTCGGCGGCCGGAGACAGGCGCGCGGCAAGTTCGTCGTCATCCGCAGCCGGACCAACTGAGGACACGACCATGCGACTGAGCACACTGATGGGCGTGGTCGCGCTGGCGACCGCCACGGGACAGGCCGTAGCCCAAACGCAAGGGACGCCGATCGTCCCGTCACCGTCGGAACCGGCCAGCCGCGTCGGCACCCGCGGTGCGAACTTCCTGCTGATCGGCGTCGGAGCGCGCAGCCAGGCGATGGCCAACGCGTATACCGGCCTCGCCTCGGGTGCGACGGCGATGTACTGGAACCCGGCGGGCCTCGGCAGCAGCGCCGGCGTGGACTTCGCCTTCACGCGCACGGCACTGTACGAGGGGCTGGACATCACGCACACGTTCGCGGGCGTCGTCCTGCCGTTCGCGGGCGGCGGCCTCGGCCTCTCGTACATCCAGTTCGACTCGGGGGACATCCCCCGGACCACCGAGGACGATCCGGACGGCGGCGACCCCACCACCGGGCGAGTCTTCGCCTGGCAGAGCACTGCGGTGGGACTGCACTACGGCCGCCGCCTCACCGACCGCCTGGCGGTGGGCGCGGGCGCCAAGATCATCGGCGAAGGCATGAACGACGCCCGGACGAATTGGTGGGCGCTGGACGTGGGCACCCAGTTCAACACCGGACTGTACGGCCTGCAGATCGGGGCGGCACTGACCAACGTCGGGCCGGCGGCCAACGCCGAAGGGACGCTGATCGAGCGCCGGATCAACAACACCAACGTGTTCCCGTTCGCCCTCCCGGTGCAGTTCAAGACGACGCCGGCCAACCTGCCGACCGCGTTTCGCTTCAGCGTGATCTCCCAGCTGATGGGGACCTCGGACGCGTTGCTCTCGGCCACCCCGGGCCAGAACCTGCGGACGGTGCTGGAGCTCTCCGACGGCGTGGACACCGATCTCCAGATCGCCCTGGCGGGTGAGTATACGTACCGCAACGTCGTCTTCCTGCGCGCCGGCAAGCGGTGGCTCAACGAGGCGCACACCGAGTTCCGCGAGGGCAGCCACGGGCTGTCGTTCGGCGGCGGCCTGCGGGTTCCCATGCTCGGGCGGCACCTGACGTTCGACTACGCCCACACCTCGTTCACCGACCTCGGCGCGGTGCAGGTATTCTCGTTCGAACTGGGCGGCAACTAGTGCCGCGCGCGCGCAGACTGGGAGGAGCAATGCGCAGGACTTTCCTCGGGCTCGCCGGCGCGCTGGCGCTGGTGACCGTCGCCGCGGCGGAGGCACAGGTCGTGCCCCACCGCTTCCAGATCGGGCCCCGGCTCGGCCGGCTGAGCTTCGCCGAGCAGTCCGGGCTCAAGGCATCGGGTCTCGTCGGCGTGGACGGCGTGTACTTCCTGACCCGCAACCTGGGCATCGGGTTCTCCGCCGACTTCAGCCGGCCCCAGACCGACGGCCGGTACCACCCCGCGGAGTTCACGTTCGGGGACACCACGTTCGTCTTCCAGGCGACGTATCCCATCACGATCTTCCAGTATCAGCTGATGGGGGTCGTCACCCTCGGGAGCGGCAGCATCAGCCCGTACCTGACGGGCGGCGCGGGAGCGTACCGCATGTACGTCGATCCGCAGTCGGCCGCGGGGGCGCGCCAGATCTCCCACACCCTGGTGACCCTGGGAGGCGGCATCAACCTGCGACTCGGCGGCAGCAGCGGGCTCCGCCTCGAGGTCCGCGACTTCATCTACACCGGGTACGACCTCAACGAGGTCAACACGGTGAAATCGCGGTTCAACCCGCTGCGGTTCCCGGATGTCTCACCGGTGCCCGACGACCGCTGCTATCGTGCCACGTGCAAGCTGAACAACGTGCAGATCGCGTTCGGCTTCACCTTCGTCCCGGGCAGCCAGTGAGCCCCGCGGAGAGGAGAATCGTGATGACGACGCGGGGGGTTCGCGTTCTGGCATTCGGGTCGCTGATCGCGCTCGCCGCGTGCCAAGGGGAGCACACGACCGAGAACCAGCCGTTCGGCCCACCGAGCTACAACTTCCGGCTCACCAGCCTGTCGCGCGGCGTCCCGCGCTCGGGCGGAGCGGACGCCGTCTTCCTGACGTTCCTGACGCTGGACGCCAGCCTTGCGGACGCCTTCGGGCGGCAGGGCGATCTGGCGGTCCGGCTGCGCGGGACGACCAGCTGGAACCTGGTCACGACGATGCGGCGCCTGGCGGTTGACGGACGAGCGCCAACGATGGTCGCTCCCACGGTCGCGGTAAACGCGGCCACGCTGACGCTGGAGGGTCCGGAAGTCTTGGCGACCGGCGGCATGTGGCGCTCCACCATCAGCTTGACCGGCCTCGCGGCCAGCACGGGGTACACGGTCGCGCTGTTCCGGTACGGGCTCAAGACGGGCTCCACGGCGACGGACACGCTCGACCAGGTAGCGGCGCTCATGACCGGCTCCAACTTCACGACCCGCGACTCGCTGTTCGTGCTTCCGGCCACCAGCGTGGCGAGCCCGTCCCTGACGGGCGGCTGCACGGCCGCCGCCGCCGCGGTCTCCTCCGCCACGGCGAACCCGCTGATCCTGGGCACGTTCACCTCGACCGCGGCCGGCGCGTCCGGCGTCCTCACGCGCTGCATCAACGACACCGGAAGCCTGTACTACCGTGCCAACCAAGTGGTGAGCCTCAATCGCACGCCGATCGCTCCCAGCACGGGGCTGACCTTCGGCCTGCCGCAGTACAACTACATCGTGGTGTACGTGACCGCCTCGGGCGCGACCACCGGCACGACGCTGCGCGGTCAGATCGGCCAGGACCTGGACTACGTCACCGCCAACCCGGTGAACAACGCGTTCGCGCCGTTCCCGTGCCGCGCCGTGGCCAACAACTGTACCGCGAGCAACGTGCTGACCACCCGGCAGAGGATCGCCACGCCCGGCGGCGACGCGAGCGTGGACAGCGTCACGATCTCGCTCCGGGGGCTCAAGGAGCTCGGTGCCGCCGGCGTGTACCAGGCGTGGCTGGTCAACCCCGCTACCGGCGCCGCGCCAGTGCCGGCGGTGGGCCGCCTGGTCGCCACGCAGATCGACACGGTCACCGACGCGCCGGTGCTGGTCCTGAATACGACGGTGCTGGATTCGACCGAGAATGTCTCGTCGTTCGGCGGCTTCGCGATGCCCCAGGCCTCGCACGTGACGTGGAGGTTCAAGGTGTTCGCGGCGGCCTCGGGTGTGAACCTGCGCGACTACACCCACCTGCTGATCACCCTCGAGCCCGGCGGCCCGGCGGCGGCGCCCTCCTCGAACACGGCGCTGTGGCTGCGGTTCGCCGACCAGAAGGGCACGGCCACCTTCAGGGATGACGACTACTTCGACGCGGCTCCGGTGGTAGCGTGGGGTCGGCTCGACCTGGCCAACGTCGCGACCCGGGTGTTCACCGCCGCGGGCCGCGGTTTCGGTGGCTACCGCGGCGACGAGGTGTCGGTGGACTTGAACGATCTGCCGCGGCCCCCGGTCGGCTACTACTACCAGGCTTGGCTGCAGGACGTCAACGGGCCGGACGGGAACGGCACCGACACCGTCTACGTGTCGGTGGATACGCTCCGGGCACCGTTCCCGGGGCGGGCGCTTCTCGTGGACGCGGATGCGTCGATCCCGGACCCGGTGGTTCAGGACGTGCCGCCGGTGATCCGTTCGGCGAACTTCCGGAACTTCGCGGCGAGCATGGGGCTGGATCCGAATCGCCAGTGCGATGCGGCGAACCCGGCGCGCGGCGCGTGCCCGTTCGGCGCGTTCGAGAATTACCTCGTGACGCTCGAGCCCAAGGGTAGCAACCCGACGAGCCCGAGTCCGTCGATCGTCTTTACCTCATCGCTCCCGTCGGTCGTCAAGACGGGCAAGTGAGCTAGCGGGCGGCGCCCGCGGCCCCGCGGCCGGCCTTCGGACAGCTCCGATGGCCGGCCGCGCTGCGTTGTTTCGCGGATGGTGGTGCCGTGCGCGGGGCGGGGACCGCGCTCCGGCCTGTGCCCGGGGCGCCGTCGTCCGCGGCGCGCGCCGGGTATATTGCCGCCCATGCGCACGCTGGCCGTTGTGCTCGCCCTAGAGCTCCAGATCCCCGCCCCCATAGGGTTCGTCAACGACTTCGCGCGCGTGATCGAGCGCCCGGCGGCCGCCGCGATGGAGCGGACGGTCGCCGAGGTGCGGGAGAAGTCCGGCGGTGAGATCGTCGTGGTGACGATGCGTGACCTCGGGGGCCGCCCGGCGAGCGACGTCGCGCGCGACATTGGGAGGCAGTGGCGGGTGGGCGCGCGCGGCGGCGCCGGCGACCGGGGGCGGAACGCGGGCGTCGTCCTGCTGCTGAAGCCGGGGGCGCGCCCG
>JAUYOW010000266.1 GCA_030697825.1 Gemmatimonadales bacterium
CTGCCGAGCACGTCCTCGAAGCCGGAGCGCCGCAGCTCGGCCTGGATCAGCCCGTAGAGTTCCTCGATGCGCGGCTCGATGACCTCGGCAAGCGTCTGGCGCGAGAGCTTGCGCGGCGGACGGTCACCCACGCTCGGCACCTCGATGGCGTCGTCGCGGTGCGCCAATTGCGTGAGCGCGCAACCGTATTTCTTCTTGATGTCCTCGGCGTTTTGCGTCGGCGTGCGCAGCGCCACGGCGATGTCGTTCGTGACTTGGTCACCGGCGATGGGAATCACGGCGGTGTGGCGGATGGCGCCGTCGGTGAACACCGAGATGTCGGTGGTGCCGCCACCAATATCGACGATGCATACACCCAGCTCTTTTTCGTCCTCGTTCAGCACCGACATCGACGAGGCCAGTTGCTCCAGGATGATGTCGTCCACCTCGAGCCCGCAGCGACGTATGCATTTGATGATGTTCTGCGCCGCCGACACCGCCCCGGTGACAATGTGTACCTTGGCCTCGAGCCGCACGCCGCTCATACCGATCGGCTCGCGGATGCCTTCCTGTTTGTCGATAATGAATTCCTGCGGCAGGATGTGCAGCACCTTCTGGTCCGCGGGAATCGCCAGCGCCCGCGCCGCCTCGATCACCCGCTCGACGTCGTTCGGTCCGACTTCCTTGTCCTTGATCGCCACGATGCCGTGGGAATTGAAGCTCGAGATGTGCGAGCCAGCGATGCCGGCGAACACCGAGTGGATCTGGCAGCCGGCCATGAGCTCGGCCTCCTCGACCGCGCGCTGGATCGATTGCACCGTGGACTCGATGTTCACCACCACGCCCTTTTTCATGCCGCGCGAAGGGTGCATGCCGACACCGATGATCTCGGTCTCGCCGCCGCCGGTAAGCTCGCCCACGATCGCCAGCACCTTGGAGGTGCCGATGTCGAGGCCCACAATCAGTTTTTCGTCGTCTTTCTTCGCCATGCTAACCCTCCTCGTTCGCGACGCCGGCAGGCGCCACGGTCTTCATGCTGTCGCGCGCGGCGGCGCGCGGCGGATGCCATGCCACGGAAAATCCGTTGGTGTAACGCAGGTCCACCTGTCGTATCGGCGTGCCGGCGCGCGCGAGCGTGCGTGGGTACACGCGCGCGACGCGCTC
>JAUYOW010000267.1 GCA_030697825.1 Gemmatimonadales bacterium
TCAAGCGAAAAAGTGAAGCGGCGAGGATTTGGCCCGCCGTCGCTGTCTGGAATCTTGCACACTTTCACGGCGAAGCTACGCGCGCTAGAATCGAGTCGGCATGAGCGGTCACGCCCTGCTCCTCTGGGTCGCCATCGGGGGTTTTACGATCCATGTCCTCGGGCTGGTCGTGCTCGCGCTCATGCTGCGGGAGTCGCGGCGCCTCACCCGGGAAGTCGAGGGGCTCGTGTATCACGAAGGCGAGCGGACCCGCACGGCTCTCGGCCTCCCCTGACAGGGCTGGACGTTTCCGCGGAAACGCGCTGGACGTTTCCGCGGAAACGCGCAGCCGCTGTGTATCCATCTCGATACGTTGACGCATCTAATGATTCTCGTTAAATAGATTGACGGGATTCATCGCGTACCCTGCGATGCTAGGGAATGCCACCAGCCAGCCGCGGAGCCCGTCGGGATTTTGCTGCGTTGGAAGCGCGTCGGTACGAGGCCGCGCGTTTGTTCGCGCGCGGCGAATCGCAGGCGACCGTTGCCCGCACGCTTGGCGCGACGCGGGCGGCCGCCCACCGCTGGTATCACGCCTGGCAGGACGAAGGCCGCACGGCCTTGAAAGCAGCCGGCCGTGCGGGGCGCAAGCCGCGGCTCGAGGCGCCGCAGCTCGCGCGGGTCGAAGCGGCGTTGCTCAAGGGCCCCGGGGCTCATGGGTTCGCCACGGAGCTGTGGACGTTGCCGCGCGTGGCCACGCTCATCGAGCGGCTCACGCGCGTGCGGTACCACCCGGGCCACGTCTGGTACATCCTGCGGCGCCTCGGGTGGTCGCTCCAGCGCCCGACGCGCCAAGCGCGGGAGCGCGACGAGGCCGCGATCGCCGAGTGGAAGCGCCGGCGCTGGCCGCAGGTAAAAAAAACGCCCGGCGGCGGCGGGCCTGGATCGTCTTTGAAGACGAAAGCGGCGTCTCGCACCGGCCGGTCGTCCGCCGCACCTGGGCCCCGCGCGGTCACCCGCCGGTCTTGATCCACACGGGGGCGAACTGGACGCGCTTGTCGATCGCGGCGGCACTGGCCTTCCGCTGGGACGGCCGGCGCCGGCGCTGTTACTTCCAGACGCGGCCCGGGAGTTACAACGATCTCGCGCTGATCGCCTTCCTGCGCGCGCTCAAGCGGCACTTCCCGGGGCGCCACATCATCCTGGTGTGGGACGGGCTGGGCGGGCACAAGAGCCGCGTGATGCGGCAGTATCTCGCGCGCGCCCGGGCCTGGCTGACGGTCGAGCGCCTGCCCGGCTACGCCCCAGAATTGAATCCCGTCGAACAGATCTGGGGCAACATCAAAGGTCGTGAACTTGCCAACCTCTGCCCGGCCGACATCCTCGCGCTCCGCGGGCCGCTGCGCGCGGGCTTCGCCCGCATCCGTCGACGCTCGACGCTGGCTTTCGGCTTCTTGCGGCACGCGGGACTGTCGTTCTGACATGTCCGTTACTCTATTTCACGAGACTCATTAGCCCTCGGTGTCCTCGGTGCTCGGCTGGAACCCGAGCACCGCGCGGCGGCATCTAAACGGAAATACCGCCGTCAGGGGAGGCCGCGATGACGCTCCAGGCAGAGCTCGACGCACTCAAGGCCCAATCACGAACGCGGATCCCCGAAGAGGCGCAGGCGATCATGCGCCGGGCCGTCGAGGATCTCCGCAAGTCGGGGATTCTGGACCGCGTGCCGAAGGTCGGGGCGAAGGCGCCCGAGTTCACGCTCCCGAACGTGGCAGGGCAGCCCGTGAGCTCGCGCGCGCTGCTCGCGAAGGGGCCGCTGGTGTTGAGCTTCTACCGCGGCAAGTGGTGACCGTACTGCAATGCGGAGCTGGCAGCTCTGCAACGGGCGTTGCCCGAGATCAGCGCGGCGGGCGG
>JAUYOW010000268.1 GCA_030697825.1 Gemmatimonadales bacterium
TCACGCTCCCCACCGTATTGGTGACAGGCCCACACTCTACCACCACCACCCCCCCAGCGACAGTCCGTCGCTTGACGCGCCCCGGTTTCACTCTTAACCTGGCGAGCCCCTGGTTTCGACTTCTTGACAGCTTGCCGCTGGCGGCGCACAACCGCCCCGTCACGGTCTGACTGATTGGTCAGTCAGATAATGGAACGTATTGTGGGAGTTGAGCTTGAAAGAGCCATCAGAACGGGAAGATGCGCTGCGCCCGGAAACGCTGGTGCAGGTTGGCGTGGTGACTGGCGCCGTGCTGGCGATCGTCGCGGCCATCTGGACCTCGAGCCTGCCCTCCCCGTTCCCTTGGGCGGAACTTGCGCTGACCGTGGCCGCGGCTGCGGCCACGCGCCAATTCGGCCTGCCTCTTCCGGGCAAGGGGTTCGCGTCCTTCGTGCTGGCAGTGGTGCTGTTCGCCGTCCTTCGCCATGGCTGGGCGTGGGGCGCGTTGGTCGCGCTCATCGGCATGCCGGCCGGCGACCTGATCTTCCGGCGTCTCCCGCCGCGCGCGGCCCTCATGAACGTCGGACACCTCACGTTCGGCAGCGCACTGGTGGGCTTCGCCTACGATCTGTTCGGAGGGGCGTACGGACCCGCTGCGTTGTCGGCGCCCAATGGCCCGGCGCTGCTGGTCCTCCTGATCGCGCTGCCCACGGTTGTGAACGCGACCTTTTACGCGGAGCTCGCGCTCTCACAGGCGGCCGCGTGGGTAGACGCCCGCCTCACGCTCCGGTGGGAAGGGGTGGTGTTCGCCCTGAGCGCCTCTCTGGCGCTCGCTTGGTTCGCGGTGTCGGTGATGGCGGCGCCCGCAGGGTACAAGCTGGTGCTCGACCTGGCACTCCTCGGCCTCACCGCGCTGGTTCTCTGGGTCTCGCGGATGGGCGTTCACGCCGATGAGCTCCGGCTCATCCAGCGGCTTTCGAGCGCCATCGCCGCGGACATCAACCTCGACCGCAACTTCGCCACGATCCAGGAGCTGACGCGCCGAATCGTGCCCTGGGACCACATGGGTTTCGCGCGGTACGACGAGGCGAAGCACGAGATGGAGCTCGTCGCGGACACCAGTCCCGAGCACGCGAAAGGGAATCGACTCGCGGCAGACCGTGGGCTGACGGGTGAGGTGCTGCGCCGTCGCGGGCCGGTCGTGGCGAGCGGCCTTCAGCGTACGTTGTCCGTCGAGTGGGAACACCCGGGATCCGAAATCCTCATCCCCCTCTATCAGGGGGAGAAGCTCGTTGGAGAGTGGAGCATCCGACACGGCGATCCGGCGATGTACCGGGACGTTGACGCTCTCCTGCTCTCAACGCTTGCGCCGAACCTGGCGCTGGCGTTGAGCCTGCACAACCTCGTGGCCCCGCTGGTCGAGGCGTCCGAACAAACGGCCACGTACGTCGAGCACCTGACGGCGACGAGCCAGCAGATCCACGCCAGCTCCGAGGAGGTGACGGCAGCGGCGCAGCGTGCCGAAGCGGACGCGGCCACCGCCGCCGGTTTGGTGCAGCGCGCCGAGGAGGCGATGGTCGTGCTGCGCTCGAGCGCGCACCACGCCGCGGCGGCCGGCAACGAGACCCACCGCGCGGCCCAGGACATGGAGCAGGCTACCCAGGCCATCCGGGTCGCCACCGCGATGACCGCCACCAGTCTCGAACGCATCGGCGAGACCGCGGAGCAGGGCGCCGCCGAGGTGGGACGTCTTCGGGAGGCTGCCGAGCAGGTCGGCCGGTTCGCCGAGACCATCGGCGCGGTGGCGAACCAGACCAACATGCTGGCCCTGAACGCCACGATCGAAGCGGCGCGCGCTGGGGCCCACGGCGCCGGGTTCGCCGTCGTGGCCGACGAGGTTCGCCGTCTCGCGGAAGAGAGTTCACGCGAGGCCGCGCGCGCGGCCAAGACGACCGCCGAAACGCGCCGCCTGCTTGACCGCGCGGCGCAGCTCCTCGAGCGCATGCGCCGCGAGCTGGGCGAGACCGCGGCGGCCGCCCACCAGTGGATAGCCGACCTCGAGGCCATCGTCCGGGCCAGCGAGACCGCCGCCCACCTGTCGGAGCGGATGGTGGAGTTCCCGCGCCGCACCACCGCTCAGGCGGACGAGATGCAGAAGATGCTCACCGAGCTGGGCGCCGCCGCGCAGTCGTCCGCCTCGGAAGCCAAGGTGGTCGCCGCCTCCGCTGCGGAGCAGCTGGAGGCCATAGAGAACCTGTCCCGCAGCGCCATCCAGCTCTCGCGCAGCGCCGAGCAGCTGGCCGGCGCAGCACGGTTCGTGAAGGGATAAGGGACTCACGCCCAAGCGTTGCCGGGGTTGCGGTTTAGCCCCGGATTGGTAGAATTGTGCGGAGTTTCCGCTACCCCGCGCGAAGGGGGGGCGTGACACCAGTGCTTGCGCTGCCTTTCCGCGGCGGCCATACTCATTGGCGCTGTAGCAAAGACTTGAGCACGAGGCGGACCAACCTCTCCGGGGAGAATCACCATGCGTAACCGATTCCTGTTGGCTGCGAGAACGCTGGCGGCGTTCGTGCCGGCGCTGGCAATGGCCCAGCAGCGGCCGACACCTCCGCCGCAGCGGCCCGCGGCACAGCCCGCGCAGCGTCCGGCTCAGACCGCCATGGGCACCAGCAACCGGAGCGGCGCAATCGCGTTCACGGCCATGCCCACCGCCTTCGTCGTAAGCGACGGCGCCCTCAACGACAACATCCTGGACGCCCTGGCCGGTGAAAACGTCGGCAGCGTCATTCCGGGCATCGCCGGCAGCGTCGTCTACCAGCTGTCGCCCAAGCTCGGTGTTGGGGTGGGTGTCGGCTTCGGCACCGGGAACGGGCTCACGTTGATTGCACCGTCGGCCGGACTTGGCTACACGCTTTCACCAACCAAGCGTACGTCGCCATATGTCCTCGCGGTGGTTTCGGCCTCCAAGTGGACCGGTGACTTCGGCAACACCAGCGCCACCGGAGTCGGCGGCGGCGGCGGCCTGGGAATCAGGCACATGGCCGGCGAGAACCTCGCGGTTCGCCTCGAGGGCCGCGTGGGATTCGAGAGCTACACCGACGAAAGTGTCAGTTCCATCGTCGGTCGCGCCGGTCTCGGAGTCACGTATCTGATGGGCGGCGGCCCGGCGCGCGATACCGACGGCGACGGCGTACCGGACAAGCGTGACCGCTGCGCCGGCACGGCCCGCGGCGCCACCGTCGACGTGCGCGGCTGCACGTCCGACACCGATCGCGACGGCATCGTCAACGGCCTCGACCGGTGCCCCAACACGCCGGCCAACACGCCGGTGGATGCCAATGGCTGCACCCGTGACACCGACAGCGACGGCATCGCGGACAACCTCGATCGGTGCCCGAACACTCCGTCCAACGCGCGGCCGCTCGACGCGAACGGCTGCCCGGTCGACGCGGATCGTGACGGCGTTGCCGACTATCAGGACCGCTGCGCCAGCACGGCCGCCGGCACGCCGGTGGACGCCGCCGGTTGCCCGCGCGACACCGACGGTGACGGCGTGCTCGACAACGCCGACCGCTGCCCTGGCTCCCCCGCCGGCACACCGGTGGACGCCAACGGCTGCCCGCGCGACATCGACGGCGACGGCGTCGCCGACAACCTCGACCGTTGCGCCAACACTGCCGCAGGCACGCAGGTTGACGCGACCGGCTGCCCGGTGCAGCGTGACGCCGACGGCGATGGCGTGATCGACGCCAATGACCGTTGCGCCAACACGGCCCGGACTGCTCGGGTCGATGCGAACGGCTGCCCGCTCGCCGAGCTGCCCGCCGCCGGCGCCACCATGATCCTCCGCAACATCAACTTCGCCGTCGGCGGGGCGCGTCTGACCCCGTCCTCCTTGGCTACCCTGGACGGCATCGCGGCGGCGATCGTCGCCACGCCGGGCTCCCGGTGGGAGATCGGCGGCTACACCTCGGCCGTCGGCACGGCGGCCCTGAACCAGCGGCTGTCGCAGGCGCGCGCGCAGTCCGTGATGGACTACCTCGTCAGCAAAGGTGTCGCCCGCGACCAGCTGACCGCGGTCGGCTACGGCCCGCAGCGTCCCGTCGCGCCCAACACGACCGCGGCCGGACGGGCGCAGAACCGGCGCGTGGAGATCAAGCGCCTGTAGTAGCAATATCCACGTAGTCTGGCCAACATTCGAGCCCCGTCCCGACGTACTGGGATGGGGCTCGATCGTTCCACTCCCGGACACCCAGGGTTCATGCGCGCCTTAAACGTCGCTTTGCTCTCACTCGCCATCGCAGCCGCGCCACTCGCCGGGCAGCGCCCAGTGCCGACACCCGCGTCCGTGCTCGGCTTCGCGCCAGGCGCCGAGCG
Organism: Gemmatimonadales bacterium; assembly: GCA_030697825.1. Lineage (NCBI taxonomy): Bacteria > Pseudomonadati > Gemmatimonadota > Gemmatimonadia > Gemmatimonadales > Gemmatimonadales bacterium. The sequence goes on from JAUYOW010000268.1 coordinate 4,357, forward strand.
CCGGCTCGTGGAGTGGGACTCGCTGGTACGCTATCTCCACGTCCTGGACGCGGCATCCCATCGCGTCGCGGTGCGAGAGCTTGGCCGGACCACCAACGGCGCCCCGTTCATCGTAGCGTTCATCTCGAGTCCCACTAATCTCGCGCGGCTCCCGGCGCTGGGTGACATCCAGCGCCGGCTGGCGGATCCGCGCCTCGTTCGCGACTCCGCCGAAGCCGCACGCCTGATCGCCCGGGGCAGGTCTTTCGTGCTGATCACGTCGAGCATCCACTCGACCGAAGTCGGCGGGTTCTTCAGCCCGCTCGAGATCGCGTACCGGCTGGCGTCGGGCACCACGCCGGAGATCCTCCGGGTCCTCGAAAACACGGTGATCATGCTGGTGCCGTCGATGAACCCCGACGGCGTGAACATCGTGTCCCGGTGGTACAACCAGACCCTCGGCAGCGCCGCTGAAGGCACCAGCCCCCCCGAGGTCTACCACCACTACACCGGCCATGACAACAACCGCGACTGGTACGCCTTCACGCAGGTCGAGACGCGCCTCGTGGTTGACAGCCTCTACGGCGTCTGGCACCCGCAAGTCACGATGGACATCCACCAGATGGGGAGCAACGGGCCCCGGATCTTCGTGCCGCCATATATTGACCCCGTCGAGCCCAACATCGACCCGGTGCTGGTCCAGAGCGTCAACGCGCTCGGGGTCGAGATCGCGCGGCGGCTGACCGCCGACGGGTTCCTGGGTGTGTCCCTGAACTCGACCTACGACATGTGGACGCCGGCCCGCGCCTTCCAGCACTACCACGGCGCCGTGCGCATCCTGACCGAGACCGCGAGCGCCGAGCTCGCCACGCCGGTCACCGTATCCTTCGACAGCCTGCGGCCCGGCCCGGGCGTGGACCCGCGCACAGCCTCCTGGAACTTCGTCGCGCCGTGGCCGGGCGGTCGCTGGACGCTCGCCGACATCGTGCGCTACCAGACCGCCGGCGCCATGGCGATGCTCGACCACGTCGCGCGCTACCGCGACGAATGGCTCCGCGGGTTCTTCGGCGTAGGGCTGCGCGCGGTGCGGGGCTGGCCGGACTGGCCGTACGCCTTCGTCATCCCGACCGCCAACCAGGACCAGACCGCCCTGGCGACGATGCTCGAGATCCTGCGACACGGGCAGGTGGAAGTCCGCTCGGCGCTGGCCCCTTTCACGATCGGCCGGGACCGCTACTCGCCGGGGACCTACGTCGTGGTGATGCGGCAGCCGTACGCCTCGTTCGCCAAGGCGCTCCTCGAGCGCCAGGCCTACCCGGACCTGCGCGAGTACCCCGGCGGACCGCCCAAGCGGCCGTACGACGTCACCGCTCACACCCTGCCGCTACTGCTCGGCCTGCGCGTCATCACCCTGCCCGAGAGTCTCCCGGTCGCGCTGTCGGCGCCGGTCGCGGCGCCGGCGCCGATCTTCCGCGCGCCCGGACTATCATCCGCGCGCGGCCCCCGCGCGCCCGCCGCGCCGCGCATCGGCCTCTACCGCTCGTTCACGGCGCCGATGGACGAAGGGTGGACCCGCTGGCTCCTGGACAGGTACGGCATCCCGTACGAGAGCCTGGTGGACTCGACCGTGCGCGCCGGCAACCTCGGCGCGCGGCTCGACGCGATCGTGCTGCCCGACATGCCGCCGCGCGCTATCGCGGACGGCCTCTCACCGCGCCGGTATCCGGCGCGCTTCGCCGGCGGACTCGGCTCTCCCGGTACGCAGGCGCTCAAGGAATTCGTTGACGGAGGCGGAACGCTCATCGCGCTCAACGAAGCCTGCGGGTACGCCATCGCCGCACTGGAGTTGCCAGTCGTCGACGCGCTCCACGGACTCTCGAACCGCGAGTTCTACGGCCCGGGAAGCATCTTCCGGCTCCGGCTCGACCCCGACCATCCGCTCGCCGAGGGCGTGCCGGCTGAAACGATCGC
>JAUYOW010000269.1 GCA_030697825.1 Gemmatimonadales bacterium
CGCCCGTTCGCGTCGTGCTGCCTCATGCGCAGCGGCAAGGTCTTGGTGCCGCGCAGCGCGAGCCAGCAGTCGAATGGTCCCGGCACCGCGCCGACCGATTTCTGGATGAACTGGAGTTGCGCGGCGAGGTCGTCGCTCCTGAGGGCGACGATGCCGCCGATCATGTCGGAGTGGCCGTTCAGGTATTTGGTGGTGGAATGCAGCACGATGTCCGCGCCGAACTCGAACGGGCGCTGGAACACCGGCGTCGCGAAGGTGTTGTCCACGACGAAGAGCAGCTTGCGGTCCTTCGCGAGATCGCCGAGCGCGGCGAGGTCGGCGAGGCGCATGAGCGGGTTGGTCGGGGTCTCGACGAACAGCATCCTGGTCTTGGGCGTGACCGCCGCGGCGACCGGGTCCGCGTCCCTGGTGTCCACGAAAGTGAATGAGAGGCCGAGGCGCGAGAGGATCTTGTCCATCAGCCGGTGCGTGCCGCCGTAGACGTTCTCTCCGCACACGACGTGGTCGCCGGCCGAGAGTAGCGTGAGCACTCCGTGGATGGCGCCCATTCCGGAACCGAAGGCGAGGCCGTGGGTGCCGCCTTCGAGCGCGGCGACGTTGCGCTCGAGGGCCTGGCGCGTGGGGTTCACGGTCCGGGCGTAGTCGTAGCCCTTGTTCTTCCCGATGCCTTCCTGCACGTACGTGGAGGTCTGGAAGATCGGCATGGTCACGGAACCGGCCAACGGCTCCGGTTCCTGGCCGGCGTGGACGGCGCGGGTGGCGATACCGAAGGTCAGGTCCCGGTCGGCGGTGCGGGTCATGCGGGGCTCGGCGACATGGTTGGCAACCGAACCTTACACCGGAGCACAGGTGGCAGCAAGGCGGAGGCGGGTTGACTGTACCCCGCGGAAGGTCTAGGGTTCGCCTCATGACGGTGCCATCGCCGGTTACCTGCCTCGTCGTGGATGACGAGGCGCCGCTTCGCCAGATCCTGGTGCGCCTGTTGAAGACGCAGGGGCACGTCTGTCGCGAGGCCGGGTCGGGGCGCGAGGCGCTCGAGCTGCTGGAGCAAGAGCCGGCAGACCTGGTGTTGAGCGACATCCACATGCCGGAGATGGATGGCACGCAGCTGCTCGCCGAGATCCGGAAGCGGTGGCCGGACACCGGTGTGGTGATGATCACGGCGGTGACGGACACGCAGACGGCGGTGGCGTGCCTCAACGAGGGTGCGCTCGACTACCTCGGCAAGCCGTTCCAGGTGGAGGAGGCGCTCGTGCGCGTCCGCCAGGCGCTGGAAAAGCGGCGGCTGATCCTCGAGAACCGCGACTACCAGGTCAACCTCGAGGCGAAGGTTCGCCAGCAGGCGACGCGGATCCAGGAGCTGTTCGTCGAGGGCGTTCAGGCGCTCGCCCACGCGCTGGAGGCCAAGGACGCGTACACGCGGGGGCACTCGGCGCGGGTGTCAGCCTACGCTACGGCGATCGCGACGGCGATGGGGCTCGACGCGGAACTGGTGGCGGAAGTGAAGCTCGGGGGAGAGCTGCACGACATCGGCAAGATCGGGGTGCGCGAGTCGGTCCTGCTCAAGCCGTCGCGGCTCACTCACGATGAATACCTGCACATCATGGAGCACCCGGTCATCGGCGAGCGCATCCTGGCGCCTCTGGTGCGGGACCATCCTCGCGTGCTCGAGATCGTGCGATCGCACCACGAGCGCCCGGACGGGCTCGGCTTCCCCGACCGTCTCGCGGCGGGAGCGATCCCCCTCGTGGCGCGGATCGCCGCAGTGGCGGACACGTTCGACGCGATGACGACGGCCCGGCCGTACCGCACGCCGCGTCCCGCTGACGAAGCGATCGCCGAGCTGCGCGACTGCTCCGGGACGCAGTTCGACGGCGAGGCGGTCGCGGCGTTCCTCCGCGCCTACCCGGACCCCGCACAGCTGCCCATCCAAACGCCCTTGAAGGTCGGCGCGCTCCACGAAGAGGCGCTGGCGGCCCTGGCCCGCTGAGCACCTCGTTGATGAGGTCGGTGTCCGGCCTCCGGGGCATCGTGGGGGTGGACCTGGTGCCGGAACTCGTGACGCGGTACGCCGCGGCGTTCGGTGCGTTCCTGCTGGAGGGGGGCGGGCGGACGGTGGCGCTGGCCCGCGACTCGCGCCAGTCGGGCCCGGCGTTCGCCGCCGCCGCGGCCTCGGGGCTGGCGTCGGCGGGCGCGGACGTGCTGGACCTCGGGATGGTACCGACGCCTACGGCGCAGCTCGCGGTCGAGATGATGGAACTGGCGGGCGGCATCGTGGTCACCGCTAGCCACAACCCGGTCGAATGGAACGCGCTCAAGTTCATCGGGCCGGGCGGCAGGTTCCTCACCAAGCGCGAAGCCGAGGCCTTTTTCGCCCTGGTGGACGGCGGAGCAGCGGCCCGAACGGGAGGGGCTGCGGGCGCGGTGCGCCAGGATACGGGCGCCGTTCGGCGGCACCTCGACCGGCTGCTGGCGCTGCCGTGGCTCGACGTCGCGGCGGTGCGGGCGCGCCGCTTCCGGGTAGCGCTGGACTGCGTGCGCGGGGCTGGTGCGACGGTCATGCCTGCGCTCCTCGACGCGCTCGGCTGCGAGGTCCACGCCATCCATCTCGAGCCCGACGGCCGCTTCCCGCGCGAGCCGGAGCCCATTCCCGAGCACCTGGGCGAATTGGGCGATCTGGTGCGCGCCACGAAGGCCGACGTCGGGCTGGCGGTCGACCCCGACGTGGACCGGCTCGCCCTCGTGGACGAGACGGGACGTCCCATCGGTGAGGACTACACGCTGGCCTTCGCGGTTCGGGCGGTGCTGGCTCGCCGGCCCGGTCCGGTCGTCACGAACCTGTCCACGAGCCGCGTGGTTGACGACGCCGCCGCGGCCTACGGCATCAAGGTCGAGCGGGCGCCGGTCGGGGAGGCGAACGTGGTCGAGCGGATGGCGGCGCGGGGCGCGGTGATCGGGGGAGAGGGGAACGGCGGGGTGATCCTGCCCGACGTCCACCTGGGGCGTGACGCTCCGGTGGCGGCCGCCCTCGCGCTGGCGCTGCTGGCCGCCAGGGGCGAGACGGTATCGTCGGTGGTGAACTCCGAGCCGCGCTATGCTATCGTTAAGGCCAAGGTAGGCCGGCCCGCGGGATCCCTGGACGCGGTCTACAGGGCGCTGATGGGCGGGTTGGCGGGGGCGGCGGAAGACCGGCAGGACGGACTGCGGCTCGCGACACAGGACCGATGGATCCACGTGCGGCCGTCCGGTACGGAGCCGGTGGTGCGGATAATCGCGGAAGCGCCGACTGAGTCGTCGGCGCGTGAACTGATCGAGCGCGGGCGAGCTGCGCTGCGCGAAGCGGGGAACTAGACGGATGTGCGGAATCGTGGGTTACGTCGGGCCGAAGCAGGCCATGCCGCTCCTGATGGAGGGACTCAAGCGCCTTGAGTACCGGGGTTACGACTCGGCCGGCATCGCGGTGGTGGCGGACGGACGGCTGACCGTGCTGAAGGCGGCCGGGAAGATCGCGATGCTCGAGTCGCAGATCGGGCGCACGCCGGTCAAGGGCACGACCGGGATCGCCCACACTCGCTGGGCCACGCACGGCGCGCCCACGACGAAGAACGCGCACCCGCACACCGACTGCGGCGACGTCGTAGCGGTCGTCCACAACGGCATCATCGAGAACAGCACCGCGCTTCGCACGATGCTTCGGGAGCGCGGCCACAAGTTCGTTTCCGAGACCGACACGGAAGTGATCGCGCACCTGATAGAGCAGTTCTACACCGGCCGGCTCGAGGACGCGGTCGGCGCGGCGCTGCGCGAGCTGGAGGGTGCCTACGGGATCGCCGTGGTCTCGGCGCGGGAGCCCGACACGATGGTCGCGGCGCGCAAGGGCAGCCCGCTCCTGATCGGGGTGGGCGACGGGGAGAACTTCGTCGCGTCCGATCCGTCAGCGGTGCTCGCGCACACGCGGTCGGTGGTCTACCTGGACGACGGCGAGCTCGCCGTCGTCCGGCCGTCCGGGTACCGGCTCATGGACGGTCACGCGACACCGCTCACGAAGGAGATCAGCCAGATCGACTGGGACCTGGCGACGATCGAGCGGGGCGGGTACGCGCACTTCATGCTCAAGGAGATCTGCGAGCAGCCCGAGAGCCTCCGGAACACGCTCCGTGGCCGCCTGCTCGAGGAGGAGGGAACGGCCCGGCTCGGCGGCCTCAACCTGACCGACGAGCAACTGGGGAAGATCGACCGGATAGTCATCACCGCGTGCGGGACGTCGTGGCACGCGGGGCTGGTCGGCGAGTACATGTTGGAAGAGGTGGCCCGACTCCCGGTGGAGGTCGAGTACGCGTCGGAGTTCCGATACCGCAACCCGATCGTGGACGACCGCACGCTGGTGATCGTGATCTCGCAGTCCGGCGAGACTGCGGACACGCTGGCGGCGCTGCGCGAGGCCAAGCGTCGTGGCGCTCGTACCATCGGCATCGTGAACCAGGTGGGGAGCACGATAGCGCGGGAGGTGGACAGCGGGATCTTCCTGCACGCGGGCCCCGAGATCGGCGTGGCGTCCACCAAGGCGTTCACCAGCCAGATCGCGGCACTGGCGCTCTTCACGCTCAAGCTGGGCCGGCTGCGGGCGCTGTCGATACTCCAGGGGCGCGAGATCGTGAGCGCGCTGAAGAAGCTTCCGGAGCAACTCGAGGTCGTGCTCGCGAAACAGGCGGAGATAGAGGCGCTGGCGGAGCGGTACGTGCGGGTGTCGAACGTCCTGTACCTCGGCCGCGGGTGCAACTTCCCGGTGGCGCTCGAGGGCGCGCTGAAGCTGAAGGAGATCTCGTACATCCACGCCGAGGGGTACCCGGCGGCGGAGATGAAGCACGGGCCGATCGCGCTGATCGACGAGCTGATGCCGGTCATCTTCGTGGCGCCCAGGGACGGCGTGCATGGGAAGATCGTCTCCAACATCGAGGAGGTTCGCGCCCGCGGCGGCCGGGTGATCGCGGTGGTCACCGAGGGGGACACCGTGATCACCCCGCTGGTGGACCACGTGATCACGATCCCCGACACGATGGACATGCTGACGCCGGTGCTCACGTCGGTCCCGCTCCAACTGCTGGCGTACTTCGTTGCGGTGCGCCGCGGCTGCAACGTGGATCAGCCGCGCAACCTGGCGAAGAGCGTGACGGTGGAATAGCGGGTGCGGGTCGTGCTGCAGCGCGTGAGCCGCGCCGCCGTTCGCGTTGACGGAGCCACCGTCGGAGCGATCGGGCGCGGCTTCGTCATTCTGGCCGGCTTCGCGCCGGCCGACTCGGAGGCGACGCTGGAGTGGATGGCCGAGAAGATCGCGGGCCTGCGCCTCTTCGGCGACTCGGAGGGGAAGATGAACCTGCCCTTGTCCGAGGTTGGCGGCGGAATGCTGGTGATCTCGCAGTTCACGCTCTATGGAGATGCGGCGAAGGGTCGCCGGCCCTCGTTCATCGACGCGGCGCCGCCGGCCGTGGCGGAGCCGCTCTACCAGCGCTTCGTGGCGCTGCTCGGGGCGCAAGGCGCGAAGGTCGAGACGGGCCGGTTCGGCGCGATGATGGACGTCGAGCTGGTGAACGACGGGCCGGTGACACTGATCCTCGAGCGCTCATGAGCGTCCAGATCGTTCTCGCATCGTCGTCGCCCCGGCGCCGGGAGCTGCTCCGCCTGATCGGCCTGCCGTGCGAGGTCATCCCGGCGAACATCGATGAGTCCAGGAAGAACGGCGAGGCCCCCCTTGGGTACGCCGAGCGGCTGGCGCGTGAGAAGGCCGCGGCGGTCGCGGGTGCGGGGGCGGGTGCGGTGGTGGTGGGCGCGGACACGATCGTGGTGATAGACGGTGACATCCTCGGCAAGCCGCGCGACGCGGCGGAAGCGGAGGCCATGCTGCGCCGTCTCAGCGGGCGGGAGCACCTGGTGCACACGGCGCTCGCGGTCTCGTTCGAGGGGCGGGTCGCCTCGGGGGTCGAGACCACGCGGGTGTGGTTCCGCCCGCTCGACAATCGCCTGATCGCCGAGTACGTGGCGACGGGGGATCCGCTCGACAAGGCGGGCGCCTACGGCATCCAGGGCTACGGCGCGCTGATCGTCGAGCGCATCGAGGGCGACTTCTTCACGGTGATGGGGCTGGGGCTTGTCCGGCTCGTGGCGCTGCTGGCCGAAGTGGGGTTGGAGTACAGGTTCGGAGAGTTGGCCGCTAGCCGTTAGACGTTGGCCGTTGGCCGTTAGCCGTTAGCCGTTGGCCGTTGGCCGTTGGCTGTG
>JAUYOW010000270.1 GCA_030697825.1 Gemmatimonadales bacterium
ACCATGACGAACCGCCGGCCGTCGGGCGCGACGTCGTACTCACGGAACGAGCCGCCGGGCAGGAACGCTCCGGAGAACAACCGGCGGCGCTCGGCCACCTCGAAAGCCGGCAGCGTCCGCACCGACGCCGCCATCATCACGTCGCCCTCGCGGTAGAACAGTTCGCGGCCGTCCCGCGACCAGTAGGGCTCCGTCCCGCCGTTGAGCGACACCGGCACCCGCGGTCCGGGGCCCGGAAAGGGGCGTACGTAGACCTCCGCTCGGCCGGGCTCGGACGACTGGTACGCCAGCCAGCGGCCGTCCGGCGACAGCGCGGGTGCGGACTCCTGGAACGCGTCCGGGACGATCGTCCGGGCGGCCGGGGCCGAGTCGAGCCGCATCGCCCGGATGCCGCCGCTCTGCGCTCCGGACTCGTGGAACACCACGGTCCCCTCCGGCGTGATGGACGCCGCGTAGCGGCTCCCGGCCGCGACGAGAAGTGATTCGGGGGCGCCACTGCCGTCGGACGCGATCCACCACAGATCGGCATTGCTGGAGTACACGATGCGCCGCCCATCCGCCACCCAAGCGGGACGATCGCTGATACGGTTGGTGGTGAGCCGGGTCCAGGCCTGCTGGGTGAGGTCGAGGGTCCACACGTCCGAGCCGCCCCCCGGATCCCCGACGCCGACCGCAAGCCGGCGTCCATCGGGGGAGAACCGCGGCCCCGCGAAACCCCTCGGCGCGCCCGGGATGTCCGTGGGCCGCCCGTCGCGGCCGACCATCGTCAGGCTACGGTCGCTCACCGCCCCACGCTGGGCGTAGACGATTCGTCCGTCCGCGGAGACGCCGCCCTCGACACTCCCCGAGGCGTCCACGATCGCGTCGCTGACGATCGTCACCGGCTGGCCGGACGGGCGCCCACGCCCGACGTCGAACGGTATCGCCACCAGCGTTCCGTCGCGGTTGCCGAGCACCACGTAGCCCGCCTCCACATAGTGCGGGTTGCTCCCGAGCTGCTCGAACCGCGTGATCCTCCCGGAGGAGAGGTCGAGCGCCGCGAGCCGGTCGGTGTCCCTGGTTCGAATGGTGAACAACACCGTCCGCCGGTCGGGCAGCAGGGTCGGGAACCGGAAGGACTCGCCCGACGCGCTGTCGGGGGTGGCCAGCACCCGCGGCGGGCCGCCGGCGGCACCGACCGCCATCAGCTGCCTGACCGGCGAACCAGCGGTGACAAACTGGTAGTAGCGGATCGTGTCGTCGGTGCCCCAATCGAACGCGTATCCCTCGCACGAGTCGGAGAGGACCACCGGGACGCCTCCCGCCAGCGCCACCTTCAGGAGTCGAGAACCCTCCCGGAAGCCCAGCCACCGGCCATCCGGTGAGAAGAACGGCAGGACGCCGTTCCGCTCGCCGGCGACGGCGACCGGATCCACCCGGTCGGCGTAGCGGACATAGATCCCGGCCCGTCCGCCTGATCCGGTGTACGCGAACGCCGACCCGTCCCTGGAATAGGCGATGCTGACGCCGACCTGCCCGAAGAACGCGGCGCTGTCCGGCAGCGTGACCGCGTACCGTGTGACCAGCGGCGCGACGTCGGTAGTGCGGCCGTTGAGCCAGGTCCACCCGCCGAAGCCCACTCCCAGTGCCGCGACGACCCACGGCACCACTCGCGCGGCCGTGGCGGCGAGCGTGGCCCTGCGGGGTGATGTCTGCGCCGGCGCCGCCTCGCGCGCGGCGGTGGCCGGCCGCGCGGCGAAGGCCGGATTGGCCAGCGCCTCGGCGAACTGCGCCGCGGAGGCGAAGCGGTCCGCCGGGAGCTTCTGCAGCGCCGTTGTCACCGCCGCCTCGACGTGCGGCGGGATCGTCTTGCGCTGGAGCGTCAGCGAACGCGGCTCCTCCGTCATCACCCGGGCGATGATCGCCTGCGCCGTCGCGCCCGTGAAGGGCGGCTCGGCCGTCAGCATCTC
>JAUYOW010000271.1 GCA_030697825.1 Gemmatimonadales bacterium
CCGTACGCCTCGCCCGAGCGGGTGGTCACAGCGACGCGCGCGTCGGGGTGGCCCGGGATCGTCATCGGGCCGAGCGTCACGATGTCCGGCGCGATAGCGCGAAAGTTAGGTACGTCGCGGGCGGGATCGAAGACCAGGCTAGCGAAGACCCGGCGATTGAGCGCCAGCGCGCGCACATCCTCCGCGACGAGTACTCCCGGCGTGGCCGCGTCGCGGAAACCGTCGGTATGATGCGCGGGGTCGTAGCTCATGAGTGACGGATCGGTCCTCATGTCGCGACCGTACACGTCCGCGTGCGGCAGGCCGAAGGCGTGACCCAGCTCGTGCTGGATCGTGGACTGGACGTTGGGAACGCGGTCGAGCGCGAACGACGAGAGCACGACCACCCCGCCGCCGGTGCCGAGCCCGCCGTTGAGCGGCCGCCCTCCACCGGTCGGGAAGTCGTCGCGGGGGTTCATGACCACGACGACCAACACCCATGGGCAGGAGAACCGGCTCACTCGGAAGTGATCCAGCAGCTCGGCGACGATCTCGGGGACGCCATCCTCCGGCCGCCCGCGGTAGAAGGCCGGCGGCATGCGTCCTTGCACCACGACGGTGGCCGTATCGAGCGCAAAGCTGTCGCGCCCGCCGAGCAGTTCGGTGTAGCGCGCACGGGCCCCGGCGAGGTGGCGAGCGAGGCGAGCGCGTTGCTCGGCGGAGGGGAGCGAGGCGCCTTCCGGAGCGAAGAAGATCGGGCGCACTGTGACGTGACGGGGCGGGACCGAGTCGTCGCGCCATTCCTGAGCGTGGGCGCGTCCAGTCGTGACGGCGATGGCGGCGATGATGGCCGCGATCCGGCGGGCCGGCGCTGCTACTGTCGTGCGGTGTCCATCGGAACCACCTGGTAGAGCTTCTCGCCATCGCGGATCATGCCGTAGACCTCGCGCGCCGCGCGCTCCTGGGTGGCCGAGTCGGTCTTGAGCGCGTGCCCCATCCGGACCAGCGAGTCAACGTCGTGGCGCAGCCGCGCGATCTCCTCGCGCTCGCGGCGCACCTTGTGCTGGAGCGCGAAGAGGTCGCGCGAGCCGTATTCGCCCCCTTCGACCGCGAACCCGGCCATCGCCAGCACGACGGCGCCGATGATCACGCGCCTCAGAGGCGGTATAGCGACCTCCCCGGGTACATCGCGGCATCGCCCAGCTCCTCGGCGATGCGCAGCAGCTGATTGTATTTCGCCACGCGGTCGGTGCGGCTCGCGCTCCCGGTCTTGATCTGTCCGGCGCCCGTCGCGACGGCCAGGTCCGCGATGAACGTGTCCTCGGTCTCTCCGGACCGGTGCGAGATGATGTTCCCGTAGCCGTTCCGCTTGGCGATGTCTATGCACGACAGCGTCTCGGAGAGCGTACCGATCTGGTTCAGCTTGATGAGGATCGCGTTCGCGATGCCGGCATCAATGCCCTTCACCAGCCGGTCCACGTTGGTGACGAAGAGGTCGTCGCCGACTATCTGGATCTTGTCGCCGAGCGCATCGGTCAACGCCAGCCAGCCGTCCCAGTCGTCCTCCGCGAGGCCGTCCTCGATGGAGACGATGGGGTACCGATCCACCCAGGACCGGTAGAGCTCGATCATCTCGGCGGAGGAACGCCGCTGCCCGCCGCCCTTCTTGAACACGTACGTGCCATCCTCCCAGAACTCGGAGGCCGCCGGATCCAGCGCGATCACGACGTCCTGGCCTGCCTCGTAGCCGGCCTCGGCGATCCCCGCCACGAGCGCCTCGAGCGCGGCCTCGTTGGACGTCAGCATCGGCGCGAAGCCTCCCTCGTCACCCACCGAGGTAGAAAGGCCCTGCTTCGACAGGACCTTCTTGAGCGCGTGGAAGACCTCTACGCCCATCCGCAGCGCTTCCTCGAAGCGGTCGGTGCCGACCGGCACGACCATGAATTCCTGCACGTCCACGTTGTTCGACGCGTGGGCGCCGCCGTTGAGCACGTTCATCATCGGCACCGGCAGCACGTGCGCCATGACGCCGCCCAGGTACCGATAGAGCGGCAGCCCCTGGTCCCGGGCCGCGACTCGCGCCACGGCCAGGGAGACCGCGAGCATCGCGTTGGCGCCGAGGTGGCCCTTGTTGTCCGTGCCGTCGAGCTCCATGAGCTGGTCGTCCACGCCTACCTGGTCGTAGGCGTCGAAACCTTCGAGCCGCGGGCCGATGATCTCGTTGACGTTTCGCACGGCGTCCTGCACACCCTTGCCACCGTAGCGCTTGGGGTCGTTGTCGCGAAGCTCGAGCGCCTCGTGCTCTCCGGTCGAGGCGCCGCTCGGCACCGCCGCCGTCGCGGAGGTGCCGGAGGCGAGGACGACTTCCGCCTCGACGGTGGGATTGCCGCGACTGTCGAGGATCTCGCGCGCGTGTACGTCTATGATCGTGCTCATGGTGGGCCGAACCTAGCCGCGCGCCTCGGCCGAGTCAACGCGGGCCTGGAGGGCTACGACGGCCTCGCGCACCCGGTCGGCGAGCGCGTCGCGGTCGCCCACGGCCAGCCCCGCGGAGGGGATCGGCGGCGCGAGGAGGATGCGGATGGGGCGCGGGTGCACGCGGATGGAGCCCTTGGGCTGGATGCCGAAGGTGTTGGCGATGTAGGCCGGGACGATGGGCACCCCCGCCTCGATGGCGAGCACGAACGCGCCCTTCTTGAACGGGAGCAGCTCGCCGGTGCGGGTACGCGTGCCCTCGGGGAAGACGAGCATGGTGAGTTTCCGCTCGACCACTTGCCTGGCTGCCTTGGCGTAGACATCCATCGCCTCGCGGGCGCGGGCGCGGTCGAGCCTAACGTGGCCGGCAGCGCGCAGCGCGCTGCCGTATAGAGGAATGGCGAACAGCTCCTTCTTCGCGATGAACTTCACCGGGACCGGGAGGTAGCCGAGTATCGCGAGGATGTCGAAGAACGACGCGTGATTGGCCGCGACTATCTGCGGCTCCGTAGCACTCAGGTGCTCGGCGCCCTCGACCGTAACCTCCACGCCCGCGGCCCACAGGACCAGGCGGGCCCAGTCTCGGCCCGTCGTGTCGTACACGCCCCCCGAACGCCGCGGCCACCGCACCAGGGCCGCGAGCACAGCCTTGGAGCTGTA